>CAYRCA010000617.1:0-3036 GCA_964422565.1 uncultured Acidobacteriota bacterium
CCTTTCGGTAGTGCCTGAGACCCGAGAGGAGGGAGTCGGTGGGGGTGGTCCCGTCGGCGTACTCCAGTGTGAGATGGACCGGATAGAACCATTCGGCGAAGGGAATCCGGGTGTCGCCCAATGTTCTCATGCCCTGCATGCAGGGGGCGCACCATCCTTCGACGAAGTCGAACCTCTGTTCCAGGAGGATTCGGGAATGGTCCTCCATGAGAGCGCCCAGGTCGTCATAGAGCAGGTAGTAGGTCCGACAGCGAGGGAGAAACCGGCGCAGCCTCAGTTTTACTCGGGTGATGACGCCGAACTGCCCCAGTCCGCATCGAGCGCAATCGAACAGGCCCCGGTTTTCCTCTTTCGAGCAGGTCACACGGTCGCCGGCGCCGGTGACGACCTCCATGGCCACCACATTGTCGGCCTGGGTGCCGTGCTGATGGGAGGTCACCCCCAACCCCCCCGTCGACACGGTGCCGCCCACGGTGACGTTGAGATTGTTCGTGAGTACGGGCGGAACGTAGCCGCGATGCAGCAGGTACGTCACCAGATCGGCCCAGACCACTCCGGCGTCGGCCCAGACACATTCGTCCTCGAGGGGCCCGATGCGCCCCAAGCCCATGACGTCGAGCAGAACCCCCTCCTGGCTCAGCGACTGCCCGCTCTGTGAGTGCCCAGCGCCCCGCGTCGAAACCGCCCAGCCATTCTCGTTGGCCAACTCAACGACGCGGCGGACGTCGTCCGCGTCGGTGGGCACCACGATGACGGTCGGGCTGCGGTGGACCAGACGACCGAAGTCGGAACTGACGTCCTGGAGGGACTCGGGGTCGTTGACGACATGGCCCCTCACGGCCGCCCGAAGTTTCTGAATGTCCATTCCTTTCCTTTCACTTGATGCCGGGCAACGGGTCCGAATCCCCGATTCTATCAGCGTGTCCGCCCCGTTGTCATGGCGGACGCGGTCGGAGCGGTCGGAGCGGTCGGAGGTGGGACGGGGGAAGGCTCGGAGGGACCGCTCTCACGGGAGGGCGGCCGGGTTGGGTGCCTCTTCCGACGCCCGATGATCGGAGGCGGCCCGGCACGTCGGCGCCCCCGGGGGGTACGGTTGTCCAAATCGGTCGTCTGCCGGATAATTCGCGGAGGGTCGCCGGAAGCCGGATAGCGAAGGATACGGTCGGATCGGCCGCGGGGTGAGCCTTGGAGTCACTGGCGTCGATTGGGGGGATTCATCCTGCCGCTCGGACGTCCCGATCGTAGCCCGGGCTGTTCGGACCGGGGACCTCCGGCTTCAGCCCGCCGTGCCGCCGAATGTGGTTAAATAGGGGGAAGAATCGCCCGCGCCTTCCCTCGGTTGAGGGAGTTTGTCCGGACTTGGAGGAGTGTTCGTGCTGAGAGACAACCTGGGCCGTCGGATCTCGGACCTTCGCATATCCGTGACGGATCGGTGCAACTTCAAATGCTCGTACTGCAAGACGGCCCGGGGGGTACATGCCGTCGGTCGCGACGAACTTCTGACATACGAGGAAATGGTCCGGCTGGCCGTCCTCTTCGTCGGTCTGGGGATTCGCAAGATCCGGGTGACGGGGGGCGAACCGCTTCTGAGGCGAAATCTGGAGATCCTGATTCAGCGCTTGGCGAAGATCCCCCAACTGGTCGACCTGGCACTGACGACCAACGGATTCAACTTCTATGAGAAGGCGCCGATTCTGAAAGCCGCCGGCCTTGGAAGGGTAACGATTTCCCTCGACTCCTTGCGTCCCGACCGTTTCTTCGAGATCACCCGCAGCGGCGACTTCCACAAGGTTCTGCGCGGCATCGAGGCGGCCAAGGAGCTGGGCTTCGAGCCGGTCAAGGTAAACTGCGTGCTGGTGCGGGGCTTCAACGAGGACGAGATACCGGACTTTGCGGAGTTCGCCCGGCGCCGGGACGTGAGCGTCCGTTTTATTGAGTTCATGCCTCTGGATGAGGACGAAAGATGGTCCCGGGATTTGGTGGTGACCGGGGCCGAGGTCCTGCGGACTCTGAGGCGTTCCTACGAATTGACTCCGACGTCGGCGGACAGCCCCAGTGAGACCGCGGTAAAATATCGGTTTGCCGACGCGCCGGGCGAGGTGGGGCTGATCAGCCCGGTCTCCAGACCTTTTTGCGGGGAGTGCAGCCGGATTCGCCTGACCGCCGACGGCAAGATTCGGACCTGCCTGTTCTCGATGGTGGAGCACGACGTCCGGGGACTGCTGCGCGACGGACGCACGGACGAAGAACTGGTCGCGTTCATTCGGTCGACGGTTCGGGGCAAGGAGCCCGGGCATGGCATCAACGAACCCGGCTTTGTTCCTCCGCCGAGAACCATGTCCTATATTGGCGGCTGAAGGTGAATCTTGCCGCTTCCGAGGTGCGTCTTTGGCTCATTAAGGAGAACGAATCGATGTTGAGTTTGACGGAGAAAGCGGTCCAACAGGTCAGGGAAGCAATCGAAGCCCGGGCGGAAGCCGAGGGCTACACCGGAATTCGCGTTTCGGTCGTGGGGGGAGGCTGTTCCGGCTTTCAGTACTCCATGATGCTGGAGAGAGAGAGCCGCGAGGGCGATCGGATCGTAGACGTGGACGGCTTCAAAGTCTATGTCGACGAGCAGAGCCGGCTTTATCTGGAGGGCACCGAGATCGATTACATCGAGACCGTTCAGGGCGCCGGTTTCAAATTCAACAACCCCAACGTCCGGGGCACCTGCGGGTGCGGAGAATCGTTCCACGCCTGAGGCGGCCCGTCTGAATCGTCGGACAGAACGGCGTCGGGGCTTCAAGGGGACGAGACCCCCCCGTGGTTGAGCCGAACCCCTCCAGATCCGCGTCGGCGGCTGGAGCGCGGCGACTTCCGCGCCTGGTCGCTTCAGGTCGACCCGTCGATACCGCGCTACCGAGAGGTTCACTACAAATACGGAAACAGTGCAAAGGTCCTCGGCGGCCATGCCACAAAACTCGGGCGAGACCTTCAGTTGCCCAAGCGTCTTCATGGCCCGCTCGGAAACGGAACACTGCCACCGTTCGACTT
>CAYRCA010000618.1:0-3031 GCA_964422565.1 uncultured Acidobacteriota bacterium
TCGCCGCCACGGTCGCCGCGGCGGCGACCGCGCCCGTGGACGCCGAGGTTGAGATCGAGAACGTCATCACTCGGGGACGCACCGCTTGGTACATCGCCCGGGATCAGTACAACAGTCCCGAAACCTGGTACCTGCTTCCCGACGGCAGTCGTCTACCGGGAGATCAGATCTCGGACTGGGCCCGCATTCCGGTGGGGACAAGGGTGCTTGTGGGACAGCCGGTCGAGCTTAGCGGGTTCGAGGGTTTCACCACGGTGGCGGAAGGCGAAAGCGCGCGATCCATCGCCGGCGAAGCCTACGGCGACAGGACCACGATCTACCTGTTCCCCAGCGGAATGGTTAGAACCGGGCACGATCTCAACCAGTCGGCCTCGACCCGCCGTCTCCTCGACGCGCCTCCCTCCGGTACGCGGGTTCTGGTCGGCTACGTCTACGGCGGGCATGTGACCCGGCGACGGTTACCCTCGAGAATCGCCGGCCGCCGGTGGAACTACCCCTCCACATTCTATCGACTCCCCGACGGAACCATCCTCAGCGGCGACGAAATCGACGACAGCGCCATCCCTCCGAGAACCCTGGTTCTCTTCCAGAGTTGAGGCGTCCGAGCCGTTAGTTTGGCTTTAGTTATTTCGCCTTCGAGAACATCAAACCCTCGGACGCAGTCATCGTCGGGATGTACCCCCGATTTCGCGACGAGATCGGCGAGGACGCGGAATTGACCCGACGGTACGGCGACCTGGACGGCACCGGTAGTGGGTAGCCTTACATGCTCTAGCCTACCGGCTTCCCGTGGTCACCCGAAAGCGAGCGGCACCATCGACGCGTTTCCGAGGACTCCACCGGATCCGCCGATTGTTAACGAGGCCCAATCAGCGCGCGGCCGACCTGTCCCGATCCACATACCGGGAGATCACCGATCGCAGCTCCTCCTCGTCGACCCGCCCTTCGTACCGGAATCGCACTCTTCCCGCACGGTCGACGAGAACGGTGTACGGCAGGATCTCCTTCCACCGGCGGTCGAAAGCCTTCAACACCGCGTGCGTGTCGTCATTGTCTAAGAGGAGGTTCCTGCCCGACGCGCCGTGACGCTCGAGAAACGCGAGCACCTCCTCCTCCTCCTCCGGTGCGTTCGCCGAAACGGCGATGAATTCCAAGTCTTCCCGGAAATCGCGCTGAATCTCCAGCAACTCGGGAAACTCGTCCACGCAGGGAGGACACCACGTCGCCCAAAAGTTGAAGAGTCTCAGCTTCTCGGATCGACCCTGGGCAAGACTCCGCAACGCTTCGGACGACACCTTCTCGACCCAAACCGAGTCGTTCTTCGACACGGGAGCATCCTCTCCGGCGAATCCCGGGACCGCGACCACACCGAGAAGCAGCAAACCCGCACCCAAACTGCTCAGAATCCGGCAAAAATGCTGATTCACAGCAACCACCCACTGCAAGATGAGAAAGGTTTCAACCCTGTTTTCGAATGCGACTCCCTCGACCGAGGGACGACACCCCCAAGCCAAGAGATCGTTGTTGGGCCAATGTTACCACAGCCGGAGCCGACCAACTGGCGATGGCTGACAGCGATGGCTGGTACCGGAACCACGGATACGGCCGATCCGGTTCTTCGCCACCGGAGAGGTGGATCTGGGGCTTGAATCCGCCCCTTCCTCCGGAAATAATGCCGGGGACGTCTGCAGGAGCCGGGTCGCGCCCTCTCCTGTCAAGTTGAAGGTTCTCGTCCTCGCCTCAGGCGACGACGGTTGGAAGGGTGTCCTCGCCGCGCGCCGCCGGTCGGTGCCGAAGCGGGGTCTTACCCGAAATGGGGGATCGTGAAGCAGAAAAGGCTGTGGCTCTTCTTCGCCGTTTTCACAGTGTGCGCCTGGGGACTGTGGGGCGCCCTCATCGATACGACGGCCGAGGCCGGATTTCCGGAGACGCTGGGCTATGTGGTCTGGTCGCTGACCATGATCCCTCCGGCTCTGGTGGCCCTCCGCCTGATCGGCTGGAAACTGGAGTACCACCCCAGGGCCGTGGTCTTGGGATGCGCCGTGGGTTTCCTGGGCGCCGGAGGTCAGTTGATTCTCTTCAGCACCCTCAGGATCGCCCCCGCCTACCTCGTCTTTCCGTTTATCGCTCTTTCGCCACTGGTCACCATCATGCTGGCTCTGACGATCTCACGGGAGCGGGCGGGCTGGAAGGGCTGGGTCGGCATCGTCCTGGCCCTGTGCGCCGGAGTCATGCTTTCCTACTCGGAGGAGGGCGCCGGAGGCGTCGGACTCTGGGTGCTGTTCGCTCTTCTCGTTTTCCTGGCATGGGGGGTGCAGGGCTTTATCATTTCCTACGCCAACAAGAGTCTGGCCGCCGAAAGCATCTTCTTTTACATGATGCTAACCGGCCTTGTGCTGGTGCCGGTGGCGATCTTTATGACGGATTTCAGCCGCCCCATCAACTGGGGCCTCACCGGTCCGTACATGGCGGCGGCGATTCAGGTGCTGAACGCGGTGGGAGCGTTGTTTCTGGTGTACGCCTTCCGCTACGGCAAAGCCATCATCATCAGCCCGCTCATCAACGCGGGTGCCCCCGTCGTTACGGTCGCGATTTCGTTGATGATCTACTGGACCATCCCCCACCCCGTACACAGCGTCGGGATCGTGGCGGCGATCGCGGCGGCCTTGTTGATGGCCTTGGAGGAGGAGGCTCCGGTCGACGTCGAGAAGGTCAGGCGACCGGCGGGTCCCGTCCGCTGACCCGATTCTCTGGCGGCGCGACTCCGTCCTCGGGCATCCGGCGATCCCTCCGTCGGCCCGGGGCTGCCGGTTGAGGGGGAACCCACGTGGAATGGGGGTCCCCTCGGCGTGCGGGGTTCCCGCCCCCCGGCCTGCAAGCCGGACAGCGTCTTGACGTCCCCACTGGAATCTTAATCGACGTAGCTATTAGCTATTAGCCCCCTTCCCCGGAGAGTCTGCTCGCGGTACAATTCCTTATTGCGAATATTCGCAATAGGAGCGTGCCGGGATGTCCTGCGAGAACCGATTTA
>CAYRCA010000619.1:0-3026 GCA_964422565.1 uncultured Acidobacteriota bacterium
CTCCCCCCGCTCTTTCGACGAAGCCTGGGAGACGGCTCGATCGAAGGACGCAGGGCCGATTCCCCGTCTCCATTCCCGACCCGCGGCGACAGGCAGGGATGCCTGTTTCTTCCCTTCGACAGGCAGGGATGCCTGTCTTCCCGCCCGGCCGAGAATGGCCCTGTATTCCCAACACACCTCTTCGTTAGTCGGACGGCGTTGTCGTTGTGGGGGTTCGTGGACAACCGCCCCTTCTTGCGCTGCCTGCACGGCTATGGATTGTGTCTCTGGCGTTTGGGTCGCTTCTCCGAGGCCACGGGCGTCTCCGATCACCTCCTCTCAATCCGAGCGACAACTTGGGCGTGCGCTTCCTCATTGGGGACGTCGGATCGGAAAGGGCCTGGACGGATCGCGAATCCGAGTGATCCGGAAGCGCGGCTTCGGGTCGGGCGAAAGTGAATAATCGGCCGCGAAGTACCGCCGCCGGCCCTGGGTCTGAAGTCGCACCCGATCCGGCCGGTTCGGTAGAAAGATCAGTTGCCGGACAGGGTGTTGCAGACCGCGTGGGCTTGTCCGAACAAATCCGCCTTCCAGGCACTCCCGGGACCGCCGACAAACCTCCGCAGGCGAACGTGACCCAGGGGAGGGTTCGCGTTTCGGACGTTGGCGCCCATTTCCCGCAATGTTCGTTCCACTGCCGAAGCTCTCTTCTTCCGAGCCGCTGTCTGACGTCCGGCAAGATAGACGTTCGAGCTTCTCGCACACAGCCAGTCGAGATCGCTCCGACTTGGCAGCGCCACATTTCCCCTGACGAACGAGGTCAGCGCCGTCTCGGGATTGGGACTCAACAATCTCGTCCAAACTTCGTTGCACCGCGCGTTCTTCGACCCATGGTGAGGCACCTTGTACACGTCGGCCCTTCCCGAAGGGCGATTCTTGGAAAGAAGGATGGCGGACCATCCGCGCTTCGGATCATCGCTGCTCCGCAAATCGCCGCCCAAGAGAATGTGGTCCTCACCCACCGATAACCACAGAGCCACCGATGCGTGGTTGGGTTCCAGCACGGGAAGCCTCCGCTTAGGCTGTCCCGGCTGGGGCAACAAGCCTGAGAACTGGTATAAGGCCAAGGTGTGGTCTTGGTCGGAGGGTGAGAGGGCGGTAACCGAAGCGGGAAGAGAGCCTTCTCGTCGCCACAGGGGGCGGTCGGCAAGAGCCCAGTCGGGTCCCTCCACTTTGGGCGACCCGCCTCTTCGCTCTCGCATTATCGAAAGAATTCCGTGGAACTCGCTCACTCCCGAGGAGCGCATCATGGCATCGGGGTGCTGGCTTACCAGAGTGAGGAATTCATCGTTTCGCAAGGCGCTTGAGCAGACGAAACGGGCGGCTGTACATCGGTCGACAAGAGACGCCAATCCTCGAACGTGATCATCGTGCCAGTGGGTGGCGACGATCAGCCTTACGCCGTTCAGATCCACGCCCAGGGCTTCGAGGTAGCGGATTGCGACAACGGAATTGCCTTCCTGTTCGATACAGCTGTCGACGACAATCCAGTCGCCTTGTCCGAGATGGGTGACCACCGATTCACCGTAGCCCGGTCCGAAAAGGGATACCTCCAGCTCGTCCTCGGCGGGGGGACTAGCGACGGCGCTATGATCCCAGAAGTTCACGAAAGTCGCTCGCCCTCCGGCGCGTCGCCTCGATGTCGCGTTCCGTCCAGACGGGAAGCCGCCGAAAGCGGATCTGCGACACGCGACGCTTTTGACCGCTCCCCGCAGTCATGTAGCCGATGGTCCAGTAGAACACTGCCCCGGGTGCAACGAGGGCCATATCCGCCGGCGAAACTTCCTCAAGAAGAATTTCACCCTCCTCGTCCGGCTCGTCATCGTTCCTGATATCCACAAGACGGGCGGTAAATGACTTCTTTCCCACCTCCAGAACCGTTCCCTCCCATTTCTGAAGGGCTTCAAAGGCGTCTTCTGGAAGCATCAGTCGAGGGATCAGAGCCGCAGGCTCTCTTGGCTTCTCCAAATGGCTCTGGAAGCGCAGCGCCGTCTCGCCGTTCGGGTCGGATTCGGTGGGCACCCCTACCGTGTCCCCGCCGGGTATGTCGGTAACGCCATCTTTTCCGAGGTCGTCTCGACCGGGGAGCAGAGCGTCTTCGGGGACTGCGGTCAGCTCGTCGTCAAGTACTGAGACAGAAGTGGAATCGGATCGACTGGTCACAATTGCCAACTCAGGCATCGAGACACCTCCTCACGAGTTCCGTCGAGAGATCCATAGACCGTTTCATCGACCCCGACCACTCTCGGCTGAGCACTTCGATTCCGACGTCGGCACCGGTGACCGCTCCCTCCTCGGAGTCTAGTTCAAAATGATCGTTTACCCCAACGTAAACTCCAGGGCGGACACGGTTTGAAGGCGCAACCGTCACGTTGATCGCACCGTTCCGCCCGTCGGGCCTCTTTCCCTGGATTACGAGTCTGTTCAACCCTGGACTGCCCAGCAGATCTTTCCAGACATCTTTGGGGGTCAATCGATCTCCGACCTTGTGCCACAACTCCGCCGTCTCCATCCGGAAGTGAAACCCTCGGTTGATACCCAGTTTATTGACCGGCGTATGACACAGAATCTGAAAAGTCCCTAGAACCAGATCCCTGAAAGGCTCGTATTCAGATTCCAGTGTTGTTGCGGCAACAAATCTGTCGTCGGTCACTTGGATCCGAAGCCACTCGGCAAAAGCTAAGACAGCCAACTGTGAAGTGATAACTTCGACTTTCGCGGACTCCGCTTCCTGATCTCGAAGCAAGTGTTGCTTCGCAAACCACGCGGGCTGGAAGATGGCCGGGTTGAAGTTCCCGCGCAGTACGATGGACGCTTCTTGGATCTCAGGGCTTATCTCGCTCATCTCGGGAGATTGGCATTATACAGCCAAGAGACGTCTCCCGACAGCCGCGATCCACCAAAGCCGGGTGGGCGAACGGCCCCCCCGACGCGGATCGCCGCATCAACCGGGGTTGCGCCGGCTTGAACCCCGGTTGAGAAATTTC
>CAYRCA010000620.1:0-3025 GCA_964422565.1 uncultured Acidobacteriota bacterium
GTGTTCGCGAGATGGCCCGGGCGCTGAGTCGGATCGAGCCGCCGGAAACATCCTTTCGATAACGCAGGATCCCAACCTCTCCCCTTGGAGTTCTTTGCGGCGGCAAATCCGTTAGAATTGACTCAGTCGGGCGTTTCGCCGGGGCGCTCGTCTGTTCGCCCCGCTCCGCATGACGCCCCGGGGAGTTGCGGTCATGTCGCTTCTGGGAAGAAGATCCTCCACCGATTGGGCGGTGCGCCCACCGGCCGTGGCTGGAACATTCTACCCCGGAGATCCCGAGGTCCTGTCCCTCGAGGTTGAGAACCTGCTCAATTCCGTGCCGGATCCGGGAATCGAGGGGCGGATCGTCGCGCTAATTTCCCCCCACGCCGGCTACCCCTATTCCGGAGCGGTGGCCGCTCACGGGTACGCCGCACTGGCCGGTCGCGCGGTGCGACGCGTGGTGCTGTTGTCGCCCTGTCACGTCGAGTCTTTCCGGGGAGCGTCCGTGTTTGACGGGGAGGCCTACAAGACTCCCCTGGGGCGGATCCCTGTCGACCGAGCCTTTAGGAAGCGCTTGGCCGAGGCGACGTCCATGATTCGGATTTCCGACCTGGGACACCGTGTTGGGCCCTCCAGCCGGGCCGAACACGCCCTCGAAGTCCAATTGCCGTTCCTCCAACACGTCCTGGGCGATTTTCAGCTGGTTCCCATCGTGATGGGGGACCAGAGCTTCGAAACCTGTTACGGGCTGGGATTGGCCCTTGCGCGGTCGATCGACGACGATACCTTGATCGTGGCGAGTTCCGATCTTTCCCACTACCATCCTTATGCCGAAGCGATCCGCCTCGATCGGAAGGTGGTCCAGGCGGTGGAGCACTGGGATTACTTCAGTCTCTTCCACAACCTCGACGATGGGGATTGCGAGGCCTGTGGCGGCGGTCCGATCGTGTCCGCCCTGGTGGCCGCGCAGCGCCACGGAGCCAATCGGGCCCAAGTGCTGCGGTACGCGAATTCCGGCGATGTCCCACCCTATCGGCGGGACGGAGTGGTGGGCTATCTGTCCGCCGTCATTTCCCGGTCCGACACCGCACCCGATCTCTGGGCCCCGGATCCCGAGGAGAGGGAGACACTGCTCGACATCTGCCGGCGGGCGGTGGAGGCCGCGGTGAGTGGATGGCTGTTCGATCCTGAGCCGGAACCCGGCCTCGATCACCCCGGGGCCGTATTCGTGACGCTTCGAACCGGAGAGTGTCTCCGCGGGTGCGTGGGGAACACCGTCGCCCGCGATCCGCTCTACCTCGCGGTGGCGGCCGCCGCCTCCAACGCGGCTCGAACCGATCATCGCTTTCTCCCGGTCGCCGAGGAGGAACTGGACGAGCTTCGTTGCCACATCTCGCTGTTGTCTCCGTTTCGCCTCATAGAGGACGCGGACGAGGTCCAGATCGGTCGGGACGGGCTGATGCTGCAGCGAAGCCGATCCCGAGGACTGCTGCTGCCCCAGGTGGCCGTCGAGAACCGCTGGGACGCCCTGACCTTTCTGGAGCAGACCGGTCTTAAGGCGGGTCTGGAGCGCGGCGCCTGGCGGGATCCCGAGTCGCTTCTCTTCGCCTTCTCCACTACCGTTTTCGGCGGCGATCTCCGGTGAGACGGTCGCGCCGCCGCCCCGTGTTATGAATTCCGTGAAACCTCCAGACCGCGGCGCGATGGCTCGGGTCGATTTGTGGACCCCGTGATCCTGACGGACTGGACACAACAGACGACCGCAGGCACAATAGGTGAACAAAAGGTGAATTCATGAAGATCCCAGGGAGGGGCGCGTCATCCAATCCCCCCAATCGCTTCGAACGGCTCACCGTGATCCTCGACGAGGGGGATGAAATCCACCCGCGGACGGAGTTCTTTGCCGACAACAGTCGCACGGTGTTGACCCGAAACGAGAGTCCCGACGTCGGCTTCGACGTCAGCCTGAACCCGTACCGCGGATGCGAGCATGGGTGCGTCTATTGCTACGCGCGTCCGTCCCATGAATATTTGGGTTTCTCCTCCGGACTGGACTTCGAGACCCAAATCCTGGTCAAACGAGACGCTCCCCGACTGCTGCGGGGGGAGCTCGCCAGCGAGGCTTGGACGCCCCAAGTCATCGCCCTGTCGGGGGTGACCGATCCCTACCAGCCCTTGGAGCGGAAGCTGGGACTCACGCGGTCCTGTCTCGAGGTGTTGGCCGAGTTTCGCAACCCCGTCTCGATCATCACCAAGAACCACCTGGTGACGCGCGACCTGGACATTCTGACGGAGCTGGCGGAATTCGACGCCGTTCAGGTCCGGCTCTCGGTGACCACTCTGGACGGCGGCCTGCGGCGGGTCCTCGAGCCCCGTACCTCGGCGCCCGACCGCCGACTGGCGGCGATCGCCGAATTGGCCCGCCGGGGGGTCCCCGTGGGGGTTATGGTGGCGCCGGTCATCCCGGGATTGACCGAGCATGAGATCCCCCGGATTCTCAGGGCGGCCGGGGAGGCCGGCGCCCGGACCGCCGGCTATCAGCTGCTGCGTTTGCCCCATGCCGTCAAGGACCTGTTCCGGGAGTGGCTGGAGCTGCATCTCCCCGAGCGAGCGAACCGGGTTCTGCGTCGGATCGAGGAGGTCCGCGGGGGGCGGCTCAACGACAGCCGGTTCCGTTATCGGATGAGCGGGGAGGGAACCTACGCTCGCCAGATCGGGGAGCTCTTCGACAAGTCGCGCCGCAGGCTCGGGCTCTCCGGCGAGTGGCCCTCCCTCTCCACCACCGCCTTCCGCCGCACCGGCCAACTCCGCCTTCCCCTCTCTTGACCCCACCCCCTCTTTCCGTGCCTTTCCCGTGTTTTCCGTGTGCGGAGGAAGGGACTGGATGGACTATGTGGACCGGGGGCGGACTGCCGCGCATTGTCCCTTCGGGGTTTTTCTGATACACCGTTTCACACCATGAGCTTCCTTGACGACAACTACCTGCTGACTCGAACCGCGGCCCGGGATCTCTACGCCGGGATCCGGGACCTGCCCATCGTCC
>CAYRCA010000621.1:0-3014 GCA_964422565.1 uncultured Acidobacteriota bacterium
GGGGTTGCGGTTGTTTGATTTTTCCTGGTAGTGGCCATGAGCCGGGGCGCACCCGAGTCGACGAAGCGGGGTTCAGGGTAGGGGCGGAGGCGGGAATTCGGAATTCGTAAAGGGGGATACCTTCCAGGCGCGAGTTTCTTGGTCGGGAGCAAGGAGTCGGGGTCCCGGGCCGCGGGCTTCGCGTTTCGGGGACCGCGGTTCTGCGGCTCCTCCGCGGCCAAAACCCGGAAGGCTCGGCTCGATACCCTCCCCGGAACCCCGGAACGAGGTGGACCGAAACGGCTCCCTAAAGATCGGCGGCCACCGGGTTCCGCAGAGTCCCGAGCTTCTCGATGCTCACCTCAACCATGTCGCCTGGCTGGAGGAAGACCGGAGGATCGCGGAATACGCCCACTCCGGCGGGCGTCCCGGTGAAGATGATGTCGCCCGGTTCGAGGGTGATGCTCTGGCTGACGAACTCCACCAGCTGGTAGCAGTCGAAGATCATATCGCCGGTGTTGGCGGACTGGCGGATCTCGTCGTTGAGACGGAGCTCTATTGAAAGGTTGTGGGGATCACCCACGTCTTCGAGCGTAGTGACGAACGGGCCGCAGGGGGCGAAGGTGTCGCACGATTTTCCCCGCACCCACTGCCGGTCCGAATACTGGAGGTCTCGAGCGCTGACGTCGTTGCCCACCATGAAGGCCGCCGCCCGCCGCGCCTGCTCCGGAGTCGCGGCGCGACAGCGTTCCAGCATCACGACACAGAGCTCCGCCTCCACATCCACCTTTCGACTGATCGACGGAAGCTTGATGGGTTCGTCGGGGCCAATCACAGCCGAAGGGAACTTGGCGAAGAGGACCGGAGACTCCGGAATTGCGGTGCCCTGCTCCTCGGCATGCCCGCGGTAGTTGAGTCCCACGGCGACAATTTTGCCCGGCTTGGCCAAGGGCGCCAGGAGCCGGGTCTGCCTCAGCGGATGCACTCCGTCCCGGTCGGCCGGGACCCCCTCCAGAAGAAGGCTTCGAACGGTGCGGGCCAGCTCGAGGCCATCCTGCCCCGTCCACAACCAAGCACTCAAATCAGCCGTCTCGAAAAGTCCCGAGGTCGAGTCGGGCAACCGCCCGTCGCGGACGAGGCCTCGCCCGGCCTCCGGCAGATCCACCAGGCACCCCGGCTCCAGCTCGAATCCGAATCGGCGGCGTCCGCCGTTGACAAAGCTGCAGAACCTCATCGGCGACCAGAAACGGGAAAGTCGGTCAAGTGTTCACTCCCGGTCCGCGGAGGCGGCGGGCGCCCCCTGCAGCAAAGCCACCGCCTGCGGGAGTCGATCGATCGCCGTCCGCACTTGCCGGTCCAACTGCAGCGCGACCCGATAGCTGGCCTCGTCTCCGACCAGAAGGAGCAGCAACTCCTGCTTGAGGAAGTTCCCGACGACGGTCGCGTTATCGCGCCATTCCTCGTCGCCGAACTCTAGACCCGCGTCAGCCAGATAGGTCCGGAAATCCTCAAAAGCCCGGCCTTCAAAGCTCAGCATGTTGATGACCCGTCCGACCTCGTCGTCGCTCAGGCCATCCACCTCGGAGGGCAGACCCTCCAGCACGTCCGACTCGATCATTCCCGAGTAGACGCCCGAAGCATACTCGCGGAACAGATTCCTCCGCTGAATCTCACGGGCCATCCGCGGCACCCGGTCAAGGGTGACGATCTCGTCGGGTCCGATCCCCCCTCCGCCGTAAACCACGCGCCCGCTGTCGGTGAAATAGCGCTCCCCGGTGTCTCTCAGGTCCTGACCGGCCCTAGTATTGTAGTAATCCCAGAAACTCTCCGAGTAGTCCCGCTGGATCAACCGGTCGCTGGGCGTATAGTAACGACCTGTGGTCAGGGCCAGACCCCGCTTACTCTCCAGGGGGAAGATGGTCTGGACCAGCGCCTTGCCGAAACTGGTTTCGCCCAGGATGAGGGCCCGATCGTGATCCTGAAGGGCGCCCGACACGATTTCACTGGCGCTGGCGCTGTTCTGATTGATCAGTACGACCATCGGATAGGTGTACTTCTGCCGCCGCTTGGCGGAGTAGTTCCGGTCCTCTCGGCCGCTTCTGGAGCGGGTGGAGACGATCTTGTCGCCCGAATCGAGAAAACGGTCCGACACCTCCAGGGCCTGGCTCAGCGCCCCCCCCGGGTTGTCCCGGAGATCGAGGATCAATCCCGCCAAACCCTCCTCACCGATCGATTCCAGGGCTTCGTCCAATTCCCGGCTGGTCGTCTCGGCGAAGCGGCTGATCCGGACATAACCGACATCGGGTCGAATGCGGAACGCGTACTTGATGGTGTAGAGAGGAATCTCATCCCTCTCCACGGTGAACTGGAGGGCCTCCGGTTCGCCGAGTCGTTCCACCGTGATGTTGACGAAGGTGCCCTGGGCGCCCTTCAAGTTCGGTATCACCTCGGCATTCAGATCCCAGTCGTCGATGGGAGTGCCCTCGATCCTGGCGATGACATCGCCGGCTCTGAGGCCCGCCTTGTACGCGGGAGTACCCGGCGCGGGGGGTTCCACCACGACCACCCGACCGCTACCGGGAGACTCCGGCCTGATGGTGATTCCCAAGCCGTAATACTTGCCCTTCTGCTCCTCCTGAAGGCGATCGTAGTCCTGGGTGGAGAAGAACGAACTGTGAGGGTCCAGAGTTCGCAGCATCCCCCTCACAGCGCTCTCGACCAGTTTCTCGGATTGGAGATCCTGCGCGTAATTGTCCTGGACCAATGCGAAGACTTCCGAAAAGGTCTTCAGGAGGTCCTTGCTGTCCTCCTCCTCGAGGGTGGCCTCGGCGCTGACCTGTCCGCCCACAAAACCACCCAGCAGCGCCGCTGCCGTGATAATGAAAATGAGTAGCGTCCCGAGTCTAATTCGCATCCTGCAGGCTCCCTCCGGAGTTGATCTCGCCCCAGTATACCATCCCCACTTGGGGGTCTCTCTCTAAATAGATGCAGTCCGTACGGCTTCGGCCGATTGACTGTCGGCCGGCCGGTTGACT
>CAYRCA010000622.1:0-1009 GCA_964422565.1 uncultured Acidobacteriota bacterium
GGCAAGCCGGCTACTGGCTCGACCGAACTATCTCCGAGGTCCTCGACGAAAGGTTTCGGCGTTTCGCATCCCGCACCGCGCTCGTCTGCGACGATGGGCGGAAGTCCACCTACGAAGACCTGGGCCGTCTCTCCACCCGTCTGGCGCTTCACCTGAACCGACTCGGGCTCCGCGTGGATGACCGCGTGTTGCTCCAACTGCCGAACACGGCGGAGGCGGTCATCTCCTACTTGGGGATCCTCAAAGCGGGCGGGGTGCCGATCATGGCGCTGGCGGCCCACCGGGAAGCCGAGATCGGCCACTTCGCCCAGCTCTCCGAAGCGAGGGCGTACGTCGCGCCGGCGGTCATCCGAGGGTTCGACTTCCAAGAGATGGCGGAGGCGCTCCGAGGCCTGGCACCGTCCCTGGATCTCGTCCTCGTGTCGGGCGGGGCCGCCCGCCCCGGAAACCACCGGATCGAGGAACTGCTCGCCGATCCCATCGAGGAAAGGGTGGATGCCGGCGTGCTTCCTCGGCCTGATCCCGACCTCCCGGCCGTGCTTCAACTCTCCGGCGGCACCACGGGCGTCCCGAAGTTGATCCCGCGGACGCACAACGACTACGTTTACAACTTTCTGCGAAACGCAGAGGTCTGCGACCTCGACGAAGCGACCGTGATGTTGATCCCCATCCCCCAGGGCCACAACTTCGCGCTTGCCTGCCCGGGGTTGATGGGCGTCTTCGCGGGGGGCGGCTGCGAAGTGCTCTCAGGGAGCCCGGCCATAGACCACCTCCTCCCCCTGATGGCGCGGCACCGCGTCACGCACTTCGTGGGCGTGCCGACGCAGATCCTCGCCCTCCTGAATCATCCCAAGCGTCGAGAGCACGACCTGTCCGCCCTGCGCTGTATCCTCACGGGCGGCTCCAAGCTCAATCCGGAAGTGGCGCTCCGGATCAAGCCGGAGCTGGGGTGCGACGTCCAGCAGGTGCTCGGCATGGCGGAGGGGCCCCTCTTCTGGACCCGCCTCGA
>CAYRCA010000622.1:1019-3012 GCA_964422565.1 uncultured Acidobacteriota bacterium
GGTCGCCCTCTGCAAGGACGGCACCCGCGTCTTCCGCCTCGACGACCCGGAAGAAGTCCAGATGTTCACCCAAGGCCGTCCCCAATCCCCAGGCGACGAGTTTCGAATCGTCAATCCGGGAACGGGCGAGGACGCAAAACCGGGCGAGATGGGCGAGCTCTGGTGCCGCGGGCCGCACACCATTCGGGGGTACTATCGGGCGGCCGAGCACAACGCGAAGGCGTTCAGCCCCGACGGCTTCTACCGGTCCGGCGACCTCGTGCGGCTTCACCCGAGCGGCAACGTGGTCGTCGAGGGGCGCATCAAGGACTGCATCAACCGCGGGGGAGAGAAGATCAGCGCCGAGGAAATCGAGAACCACATCCTCGCTCACCACAGCGTCGCGAACTGCGCGGCGGTGGCGATGCCAGACCCCCTGCTCGGCGAGAAGGTCTGCGCCTACGTGGTCCTCCACCCGGGAGAGGAACTGACGCTGCCGGTCCTCTCCGAGTTCCTCCTGAACACCCGGAAGATCGCCCGGTTCAAGTTGCCGGAGCGGTTGGAAGTGGTGGACGCCTTCCCCCTGACGAACGTGGGCAAGATCAACAAGAAGGCGCTTCGGGAACGCATCGCCGCCCAGTGCCAGGTGGCTTCCGGCGGGACGTAGTGTCGCGTTCTCGAAGTAGGGTTATCTACAGAGAGCGATCCCGGAAACTCAGTCGATCACCTCCACTAGGACTCCGTTCATGAAGGCCGGGTTGAGGAAGGCGTAACGACTGTTCTCCCAGACGCGGGGGGTTTTGTCGAGCATCTGGAATCCTGCCTCCCGAAGCTTCGCCATCGCCTCGACCGTGTCAGGCACCTTGAACGACAGGAGCATGACGCCCTCTCCCCTCTTCTTGATGAACCGATCCACGTCGCTTCCCTCCCGCGTGGACGCCATCAGCTCGTAACCCACCTCCCCCACATAGTATCGGACCACGTCGATCGCCTCCGGATCGTGCCGGTAGGCGTGATCCGGGGCGCTCTTCCCGAGGAATGGCTCCCACACCTTCCGCGCACTCTCAAGGTCCTTCACCGCAATGCAGATGTGGTCGATCTTCTCAATCCCCAGCATGGAAACCTCCCTCAAGAAAAGCCTCACGGTTTGCGGGACGACTCAGCTGCGCACGCCGAGCCGGTATCCGTCACGGATGGCGTTGTGCATGTCTCGAGGCGCCACGGCGTCGCCCACGATGTAGATCTCGTCGCACAGGTACTCGCAACCGAGGAGCAGTTCCTGCGCCGACCGCCGGGGGCCCGCGGAGATGATCGTGTCGACCGGGATGACCTCTTCGTTCCCGGTCGCCAGGCGCACACGCAGTCCTGCACCATCCATCCCCAGGGGACGGGCCTCGGTGATCACCCGCACACCGAGCTCGTCGAGCCATTTCTTGTGGCGCCAGCGGAACGTGATTCCCAGGTCCCGGCCCCACTGCTTTCCCTCCTCCAGCAGGGTGACCTTCTTGCCGTTGGCCGCCAGGTACTCGGCGGTGACGAGACCAATGCGCTCGCTGGAGACCACAATCACCTTCTCTCCCACCTCGTGAGGGGATGAACTTATCCGAGTAGAGGGCAAGTTGCCGCAGGTAGGCGCGCCCTTCCCCCCGTTCGTCGGGATAGGCGCCCTGGTTGGTGATGATGCCCGCGTCGCACCGGGCAATCGACTCCATGCGCGCGAACTCGCGAGGTGAGGTGAATCCCTCCGGGGTACAGAAATTCGAGATGCAGCACGCCGCGTATTTGACGCGGTTGCGAACGGTGAGGTTGCCGATTTGTATGGGCGCGAAGAGGTGGGAAAAGCGATTGTCGGCATTGGGCATATACGTGTCCTCGCAATTACATGAGGTTGGCAAGGCAGCGTCGCCGCGACTATTCATTGGGTGGCTCAAGCAGATCGCAAAACTACGTGAAACTACTGCATCGTTATGGAAAACGTTATCAACTTTGGATCAAGTCGTTCGGATGGTGGGCC
>CAYRCA010000623.1:0-3003 GCA_964422565.1 uncultured Acidobacteriota bacterium
CGATCCGACTCACTGGCTCTCGGCCGGAACGGGGGGCCTCCCCGTCCCGGTTCTGGTCCGGGGAACGCACCTGCTGACCCTGTCGGAGCGGGGCGCCAATCCGCTGACCTTCGCGGATAAGGAAAACCTGTGGGTCGGCGGGTTCGTCTGGCCGGGGAACACCGATCGGTGGATCCCGGGTCAAGCCTACGCAGTTGCCGATTCCGTCGGGGACGGCTTCGTGATCGCCTTTTCCACCGACCCGAACTTTCGGGCTCAGTGGCGAAGCACGTCCCGTTTCTTCGCCAACGCAATCCTGCTCGGACCCTCGATGGGAGCGGCGGGCAGACGCTCTTGGTAGGCGGGCGCCAACGGATTGACCGCGCTCGATGCCCGCGCCATTTGGGGTCTCCCTCCTCGTGCGTCGCCGAAGGGGGATGGCGCGCCGACGTCCGCCGGATAGGGGGTTACCCATATAGGCCCACGGGTTGAGAATGACGTTAGCGCGTCCCGGGGAAAAATGGACGGCGTAGGCCTCGCCGAGTGATAGCCGGGCATTAATGGACGTCGATGGAGTGGCCGCCGGTCTCACACTCCGGATGGGGGAGAGGCGAAGACAAGGGACCATCCCTTGCGCAAAGGACAGTCCCTTGTCGGACCTTCGCGGGCCGCGTACCCGAACCCCCGCGCGTCGAAAGAGTCCGCCATTCAAACAAAGTGACTTCCCGGTTCAGGTCGCCCCGGAAACCGGAGCGAGAGTTCCGGCGTCGGGCGGAGGTTGCGGCATGGCCGGATCGAAATCGGAGGGATTCTCTTCCGCGCGATTCACTTCTTCGCTGGGCGCGGCCTCCCAAGCCGGGAGGTAGACGCGGAAAGTCGCTCCACGACCCGGACTCGACTCCACCGTGATGGTCCCAGCATGCTGGCGGACGATGCCGTAGACCGTGGCAAGCCCGAGACCCGATCGCGCGCCGAACCGGCCCGACGTATAGAAAGGCTCGAAAATCTTGTCCAGGGTGGCCCCGTCCATCCCCGGGCCATCGTCCCGAACCGACAACAGGACGTACCTCCCGGCGGGAACCTCTCCCAGCGCCTCCGCCTCCTCCGGGCTCAGATCGCACCCCGATACCGAAACCGTTACCTTTCCCCTCCCGTTACCGGACACCGCATCGCGAGCATTGGCGATCAGATTGAGCACGACCTGCTCGATCTGGTAAGGGTCGGCATGGATCGTTGTCGGTGTGGCGGGGAGGTCGAACACCAGATCGAGCTTCTCTCCCGCCTCCCGCTCGACGATCTTCCCGGCGTTCTCCAGCAACCGGCTGATGTCCACCACTTCGGGCTGCAGCACCTGCTTGCTGCTGTACGCCAGGAGTTGCGCCACCAGCTTCGCGGCGCGGGCGCCGGCGTCCCGGATCTCCTTGAGATCAAGGTGAAGGTCGTCGTGCGGCTGGAGCCCCATCAGGGCGAGGTCGGCGCGTCCGTTGACCACCGTCAGAAGGTTGTTGAAATCGTGCGCTATGCCTCCGGCCAGCCTGCCGACGGCCTGCAGCCGTCGCGCCTGGCGCAGGCGTTCCTCGAGCAGCCTCTTCCGCTCCACATCCCGAAGAACGACCAGCAGCCGTTCCTCTCCGTCGAATGAAAACCTCTGGATAAGGACCTCAACCCGGAGATGGCCGCGGTTTCCGCAGGGCAGACGAATCTCCAGGGCCGTCGGCGAGCGGTCTTCTCCGGCGCCGTCCTGGGTCCAAGAAACCTCGGCACGGTCGTCGGCTATCAGTTCGCGAAGCGTCAGCCGGGCCAATTCTTCCTCTTCGCGGCCCAATAATCGTCGGGTCGTCCGGTTGGCATCGACAATCCGGCCGGTTTCCGGATCGGCCACGAGAATCCCCTCGCCCACCGCATCGAAGATCGCGCGGTAGTCCGCCCGGCAGCTGGTTAGCGATCGCTGCGCCCGCGAACGCTCCGCAGCGAGCCTGAGAGACTCCAGCGCCAGAATGGCGGGAAGGAGGGTCGACGCGAGAGCGCCGAGACCCCACACCAGGGGGATCGACTCGGACGACGCCGGGAAGATCGCCAGCGCAGTCCCGGCGACTGCGAGAAGAACCGGCAGATCCCGAGCCAGAACGGCGGGCGCATAGGCGAGGAGAAGCAAGAGCACCCAGCTCGCGCCGGGCAACGGGGACACCGTCATCCATCCCGCCGCCGCCACGACCAGATACCGCATGCGGAGGAAACGGAAAGCGACGCTCCACCGGCTTGCCGCATCGTCGAACAGAGTGATCAGAAAGAGGACTCCGAAAAAGACCGCGTGGTCGAGCGGGACCCATTGGGTCTGAGCGTGGATGGCGTGCAACGTCGCCGCCGAAACGAGGACGTAGTTGATCGTCGATAGCGGGGTGAACGCCCCATCAGTCCCGTCGCCCCTGGACCGTCGCCTTCGCCCGCCGACGTAGAGCCCCAGGCCCGTGACGCCCATCCAGAAGAGAAGTGCCAGACAGGCTTGCGAGTACCCGCTCCAGACAAAGCCGATGTCGCGGATCTCGAACTCGAGATCGGTACCTGGAGAAAAAGTGAACATCACCGCTTCGAGACGTCGCGCGTCGATCAACTCGGGGGGACTCTCTTCGTCCCGACCGATGTTCTGGTTGAATCGGAAACGGTCGAGAGGCAACGTGACTCTCGACCACTCCGGGCTCGGGAGTGTAAGGACACGGGAGTAGATTCTGGCCGGCTGGCCGCTTCCGTCCTCTTCCTCCCGCAGGTCGACTTGGACCGAACTGGCTTCTCCCTCGCTTCTCCACTCGACGCTCAGCATCGACCCCGCGGGAACGCCGCCAAGAGTGGTGAGGCCAAACCCCGCATGACGAACGGGATCGCTCAGCCGGACAGAGAGGCGCGTCCCGCCGCCGGTCCAATCGTGCCGGACCTCCAGGGAGGCGGTCTCGGGAAAGTAGGGGGACAAGAAGTCGTCCGGGGCGTGGACGCCGGAGGGATACCGCGACAGATCGATGATCTCGATCG
>CAYRCA010000624.1:0-3000 GCA_964422565.1 uncultured Acidobacteriota bacterium
AGCCGGAGCTGATCGAGGACAGCCTGCCTTGAGGACTTTGATCGAAGGAGGGAGGCTTCAAGCCCGGTGAGGAGTCTTTGCCGATTCTTCCCGCGCCAGTGGGCCGGGCTGAGAATCGCGGGTGCGACGGGTGGATCGAAATCCACCCGGTTGGCGGGTGTGACGGCGACCGCGCCGACGCCCTGTATATTCCTACGCGGAGGTGGTCTCTGCGCTTGTCGACGTGTCGACGTCTAAGGAGGAGAAAAGGAATGATTTGGCTTGAAAAGAAATGGACATGGGTTGCGATTCTGCTCGTCGTCCTGGTGTCAACGACGTTGTGGGCCGCCGGAGTGGGTGGGCGAACGAGCCCCGGGGTGCGCACCTACACGGGAGGCGCGGCAAACGAAATCGATCCCGAGCCCAACCTGGCGATTACCCGCAAACTATTGTTTATCCATCAAGACACGGTAACCAGCTTTCCGCCAACCGGTGACGGCGTTCGGACGGGAACCTTCCGAGGAGCGCTTTCGGGCGCGGTGACTACTAATTTTCAGTTCCTACCCGTGCCGCCTCCCGAGTTTGCCGCCGACGACCTGGTTCTCTTGACCGATCCCGACGGGGACCAAGTCCTGTTTCGCGTCCAGGTCCAGGGCCGCTTCGTGATCCCCCTGGAGGGCCCGGAGACGGATCCGCGCAGGAGAATCAACGAGATCGTGGGGCCCTTTACCGGCATCTACGAGGTGGTCGAGGCGACCGGCAAGTACCTGTTCCTGGAGGGGCGAAAGTTCCCCTGCAAGGGAGTGGGGACGCTGCCGGCCAAGAATCCGGCCCTCGGCTCCGTGTACGTCGAGGTTTTTAGCGACCAGTTCGACTTCTGATCTGGTTTCCGCGGCGGCGTGCGGAATGTCGCGCCGGTGTGAGCGGCGCTGCGGCCCCGAAAGCGTTCCGCGCGCCGCCCTCGGCGGATCAGGCGGCGTCCAGGACTTCTCTGATTCTCCTTGCGAGAGTTGCCCGGCCGAACGGTTTCGGGATGAGGGCCCGTCTTACGATGCGCCCAGCGGGCTGTTTGGATGAATTCCCCGTTAGGAGGCCCGTCGAAAAGACCGCCGTCCCGAGTGTCGGCCGCGATTGTTATGGCCGGGACGCCTCCAGTGGGTCGGGTGCGTGTCTGTGTGCCGATCCTCCTGAGAAGCCGGGAAGGGAATGCTCACGATTCCCTCGACCCTCCCCCGCGGAAGCGGCGCACCGATGTTTCGCTCGATGGCGCAAACCAGTCCGTGGTCCTCGGGCAGGATGAAGGAGACCGCCTTGCCGGGTCTTTCCGCTCGGCCGGTGCGTCCGATGCGGTGGGTATAGGCGTCCGATGTGTCGGGCATATCGAAATTGACGACGTGGGAGATCCCTTCGACGTCGATGCCGCGGGCGGCGATGTCGGTTGCCACGAGGATCGGAAACTGTCGGCGTCGGAAACCCTCCATCGCTCGAACCCGCTGGGGCTGAGACATGTTCCCCTGCAAGGCCACCGCGCGGTGGCCCGCTCTGTCGAGTTGCTGCGCCAGTCGCCTGGCGCGGTGCTTTGTCCGGGTGAAAACGATCGCGGAAACAAAATCCGCCTCCGAGAGGATGTGTTCCAGCAGGCTGAATTTCCCCGGACCGTCCGTGGAATACAGAACGTGGCTGACGGTGGTGACGGGTCTGGAATGGTCCAGCTCGACCACGTGGGGATTGTGCAGCAACGCGTCGGCGAGCCCTCGAATCTCCGGCGGCATAGTGGCTGAGAACAGCAGATTCTGGCGGTCCCTCGGCAGGGCGGAGATGATTCGACGGACGTCGGGCAGGAAGCCCATGTCGAACATCCGGTCCGCCTCGTCCAGGACAAAGGTCTCGATCCGATCCAATCGCAGGACCCGTTGCTGCAGCAGGTCCAACAGTCGGCCTGGGCAGGCGACGATGATATCGGGGCCCTTTCGCAATGCAGCGATCTGAGAATGACTCGACACGCCACCGAAAATGGTGGCGATCCCGACGCGGGTGAACTTGGCCAGCAGCCGGATTTCGGCGGCGATCTGGCTCGCTAGTTCCCGCGTCGGCGCTACGATCAGGGTCCGGGGCCCGTCCCCCGGAGTGGTGAGAAGCCGCTCCAGAATCGGCAACGCGAAGGCGGCCGTTTTACCTGTACCCGTCTGGGCCAGGCCGAGGATGTCGCGTCCCTGGAGGGCCGCGGGAATGGCTTGTGTTTGGATGGGTCTCGGGCTGATGAAGCCGGCCGCGGCCACAGCGCGCTGGATCGAGGGAGACAGGCCGAAGCCGGCGAACCCCGATGTGAGATCGACTTGAACGTTAGGCATACACGTAACTATCGCTTTCCGGCAAGCCGCGGTGGCCCCGATGGGACACCATGAGCCGCCGATTTCTTACCACACAACAGCAGTAGACAAGGCAGAATGATTAACGGTGCGATCCCTGGGGATCCTGTTGTGCACCGCTGGCTGAGGGAACTCAGCCGTTCGAATTGAAGGCACAAGGATAGCAGGTTTTCTCGTTCGGTGCGACGGAGCTACTGACACGGAGCTACCGACACGGAGCGCCTGTCGGTAGCGACGGAGCGCCTTGCCGGCTTGCCGGTCGTCCGACGAAGGGGAAACGCGCTCCCGCCGTCACCGACCGTCTTCAGGTGTCTCGGAGGAGGCTTCCCTCCGGCCCGGTCGGCGCCGACCCCGACGACAGCCAGGGATGGCTCAAGGCGGGCCTTCGTCCTCCTTCCCGGCAAAGTCCGCCGGCCCGGTCGGTTGCGCGGCCGACACGCCGGGTCGGATGCCTGGAAACCTGCGACGTGCCTCCGTTGGAGGAATGGGAGGACCGCGCCGATCATCTACGGTGGCGAGCGAAAACCGACCGCGGACCCATCTCCGCAAACTCAAGAAAAAAGGGCCGCTTGGAGAAGCGGCCCCGGTTGAATTCGGTGGTTGCGGGGGAGGGATTTGAACCCTCGACCTTTGGGTTATGAGCCCAACGAGC
>CAYRCA010000625.1:0-2999 GCA_964422565.1 uncultured Acidobacteriota bacterium
TGTGATCCGATCGCGCACGATGGAATTATTTGCGGACGTTATGGAAGGCTCGGTGCCGGGCGGCGGCGCCGTCTTCGACAGTGTCTCTTTGCGGGACCGAAAACACGTTCATCTGGAACGCGTAACCGTCAACGGCTCGGTGGACCTGCAGGGCGGGGAGGAACTGGTAGTGCGGCGGTGCCTCGTCAACGCTCTTTTCGGAATCATCGCCAAGCGTCCTCCCGGGGCCAGGAACTGCTACATCGCCGATAACCGGGTGACCGGCATCATGCCCTGGGAAAACATCCGCATGGGACACCTCACTCCTGAAGGAGTGGCGGCCAACCGCGGCATGGGTATCGAGATGACCGGACCGGGCAACGTAATCTGCCACAACCGCGTTGTCGGTTACCGGGACTGCATTACGCTCATGGAGGACCGGTCGGCCCACGAGCAGGTGTGCGTGGATATCTACAATAACGATATCTACAGAGGACTGGATGACGGCGTCGAGGCGGACTTCTCGATGGGGAACGTGCGCGTGCTCCGCAACCGCCTGACCAACTGCTTCGTTGGATTGAGCTCGCAGCCGAGCCTGGGAGGGCCAACCTACTTCATCCGCAACGTGATGTATAACCTCACCTGCGCCCCATTTAAGCTGTCGCGACACACCGTGGGGGACGTCCTCCTCCACAACACCGCCGTGAAGGTGGGAGACGGTTATCGCACCGCCGGTGGGGGCGGTATCGGCGGCTACCTGTTTTCCCGCAACAATCTCTGCTTGGGAGGGGAGGGCGGCGGAAACTTCGGAAGCTATGACAGCGGGCCTGGGCTGGCCATGAACATCGAGCTGCCCTCGGAAACGGACGACTTCGACTACGAAGGCGTCGGAACGCACGGAATGCCTTTCCGCGGACGGATCGGCGAGAAGGTGAGCTTCGAGAGCCTGGAAGAGATGAGGCGGCTCACCACGGCCAAGCACGCCGTCGAAGTGGATCTGGATGTCTTCGAGCGGGCGGAGTTTCCCGATCCGCCCATACCCGAGCGGGACCCGGCCGATCTCAGACTGAGGGCCGGATCGGCGGCCGTGGACGCGGGTGTGGTGCTGCCGAACGTCAATGACGATTACCGCGGGTCCGCCCCCGATCTGGGCGCTTACGAGCTGGGCGACGAGCTTCCCGTCTACGGTCCTCGACCGGAAGGCGTGGATGAGGACTCCGTCGGTGTCTGATTGCGGTGCGGCCCTCGACAAAGCGGCCGATCGCATTGCCGCCAACCCCCTGATGTTTCAGCGGGTGACCGGCCTCCCCCTACCCACTGAGCCGGCCCGGGGCCCGGAGGCACCACCTTCCCCGCGGCTCAAAGATTCCCTGCCCCCGACAGCGGAGGCCGGCGGGTACCGGGGACGAGTAAAGCGCCTGGCAAGGATGACGCCCCCCAGGGCCAGAAGGGTCCCAACCAACTGCATCGGAGTCAGGGTCTCTCTGAGCCAGATCCACCCCGTCGCCAAGGCGACCGGCAGCGACAGGTTGGAATAGATCGATGTGCGAGCGCTTCCCAACTGAGCCACCCCATAGTTCCAGAAGAAGTAGGCAAGCCCGATCGCAAAAATCCCAGAGAGCACCATGGCGATCCAGGAGGCGGTCCCTACGGCAGTCCAATCGAGATCGGCCATCGTCGGGATTCCGACCAGCACCAATGGGACCGTGCCCATCGCCGTGCTGAGCTGGTGACCGACACCGAGGAATAGCGACGGGTCATGGGCCGGACCATCAGGGTGTAGAGGGCCCAGCAGAGTGTGCCCGCCAGCATCAGAAGATCTCCCCGCAGACTCGATCCCCCAAACGGGAATCGGGCTAAACGATCACTCCCGCCGATGATCATCGTGATTCCAACGAGAGAAAGGCCTATCCCAAGCCAGCCCACTTTCTCCACGCGCTCCATACCCAGCATAGTCCCAATCAGAGCCACCTCCGGAACGGGAGCCGGCGCCGGAGTTGGGATTCTCGCTGCTGCCCATCAGTCCTCCGCGGAGGTCGACGGCGGGGGCGGCGCCGATTCCATGGCACTATTTCAAACAGGAGTTTACCTCGGGTGTGTCGGGCGGCAAGGCGCAGCCGGCGTTGAGCACGAGCCGCGGGCAATCGGCGTAGACCTCCAGCAGTTCCCCCGCCGAGCTCTCAACCAGCGAGCAAAGGGACGACGGAACAGGCTGCCGCACTTGACGGCCCGCTGCGCGGCACGAGGTCAACAGCATCGCGTTACCCGTTACACGCCGGCGTAGCTGAGCGGGCAACGCTTTTCAAGGCTCGGCGATCCTTTCGGCCAGCCGGACCTCGCCTCCAATGTGAAAGCGAAAGGCTCGGGCCGTGCCCGAGTCGTCCAGGTCGAAGTAGATCTCCGCCGCGGCGTGGCGCAGCCAAAAGTGGTCGCGCGACGAGGGGACCAGATCGATCCAGGCCGGTCCGGCGAAGTTGGCCTGCAGCCGCCCATCATGCACACGAACGGTGTAGATGTGCCCCCGCTGGGTGCGATACCTCCCCGCCAGGGGCGCAATCTCTTCGAGCAGCAGGGCCGTCTGGGAGGCAGGGTACGGCTCGGCGGGTCCGGGTGCGGCGTACTCCGGCAGCTCGCGAACCCAGATATTGCGAAACCGGACCGGGGCTCCATGCTCCTGCAACAACAGAGGCAGCCGATCCGGATGCGACCGGTAGGGCAGGTGCTGGAGCCAGCGGGTCGGACCTCGGATCTCGGAGGCGTCCTGCACGAGGACGCCGTTGTGGATGACGGTGACCCGGGCCGGTTGCAAAAGCTCGCCGTTGACCGAGAAACGAGGCCGCCGGAAAACAATGTCGTACGTCTGCCATTCCCCGGGAGGCAGCGACGCGTTGAAAAGAGGGGGATGCTGGCCGTAAACGGCCCCCGGAAGGCCGTCGGCATAAGTGTCGTTCTCATAGCCGTCCAGGACCTGAATCTCGTAACGGCCCATTAGAAAGACTCCGCTGTTGCCCCGAGCCTGC
>CAYRCA010000626.1:0-2982 GCA_964422565.1 uncultured Acidobacteriota bacterium
CGGCGACGAGTTTGTCCAACCCAGCAGCATCATGCCGCAGAAGCGGAATCCAGTAGCGCTGGAGCATGCCCGCGCATTGGCCGGCCGCTCCCTGGGCCAGGCCTCGGCCGTCTTTCAGATGATTCACAACACGCCCTTCGGGGACGTGGTCGACCTGGAGGACGATCTGCAGCCGCTCGTCGACCGGACGCTTCGGGACGCTCGGGCCGCGGTGGCTCTGACGGCCGGCGCCCTGGGGACGGCGACCTTCGACCGTGAGCTGCTGGCCCGGAAGGCGGGGGAAGACTGGATTACGGCGACCGATATGGCGGATTTTCTGGTGGCCGAGGAGGGCCTTTCGTTCCGCGACGCCCACCGGGTCACCTCCGAGGTGGTGCGCGACCTGGAAGCCGGTTCGAGCGTGTCGGTGCCCGAGGCTCTGCGATCCGCGGGCCGGTCGCTTCTGGGGAGAGACCTGAACCGGTCGGACGAGGAGCTGCGCCGCGTCCTGTCTCCGAGGGAGTTCGTGAATCGGAGGAAGACGCTGGGCGGTCCGGCGCCCGAGGTCCTGGCGGAGGCGCTCGGCCGCTCCGAAGCCCAGCTGATCGAGGACCGCCGCCGGCTGGAGGAGGTGGCCGGCCGTTTTTCCGGTTACCGGACGGACCTGCGGGAGCTGGCCGGGCGAATCGGGCGAGAGCCGTGAGGTTCCCAGTTCCAGTTCCGAGTTCCCAGGTCCGGATTTCACACTCGGAACTCGAAGCCGGGAACTCGGACCTCCGAACCGGCTGTCCACCCCTCTCTGCTATAATCCCGCAATGGAACTGGGCGAAGCACTCACCTTTGACGACGTTCTGCTGATACCGGGAAAGTCGGACTTGATGCCGGCGGAAGCGGAGCTTCAGACCCCCTTCACTCAGAACATCAACCTGAACATCCCCCTCTCCTCGGCCGCCATGGACACGGTGACCGAGGGGCGCCTCGCCATCGCCCTGGCCCGCCTGGGCGGTATCGGCATCATCCACCGCAATATGTCGATCGGGGCCCAGGTGGCGGAGGTGGACAAGGTGAAGCGATCCGAGTCGGGGATGATCGTCGATCCGGTGAGGGTGGGACCGGAGACCCGGCTCCGCGACGTCCTGGCGATCATGGATCGCTACCGCATCTCGGGGGTGCCGGTGACCAACACGCGAGGCCGACTGCTGGGGATTCTCACCAATCGCGACCTGCGCTTCGCCACCGACCTGGACATCGAGGCGTCGGAACTCATGACCCGGGAGAACCTGGTGACCGTGGAGGAGGGCATTTCCGTCGAGGAAGCCAAGAAGAAGCTGCACGAGCACCGAATCGAGAAGCTGCCGGTAGTGGACAGCAAGTTTCGCCTCCGCGGGCTGATCACGGTGAAGGACATCATGAAGATGATGACCTACCCCGATTCGGCCAAGGACGGATTCGGACGGCTTCGCGTCGGCGCGGCCGTCGGGGCCGGGGGGGATTTCCTGGAGCGCGCCCGGGAACTGGAGAAGGCGGGCGCCGACGTCATCGTGGTCGACACGGCCCACGGCTTCAGCACCCGGGTGATCAGGGGCGTGCGCCAGCTTCGGAAGAGATTGAAGACCGCCGACCTGGTGGCGGGAAACATCGCCGGAGGCGACGCGGCCAAGGCCCTGTTCGACGCCGGCGCCGGCGCCGTCAAGGTGGGCATGGGTCCGGGCAGCATCTGCACCACCCGGATTGTGACCGGTACGGGGGTGCCCCAGATCACGGCCATCGTCGAGACCGTCAAGGTGGCCAGGAGGCTCGGCATTCCGGTGATCGCCGACGGGGGGGTCAAGTACTCCGGGGACATCGTCAAGGCGCTGGCCGCGGGAGCCCACTGCGTCATGATCGGAAACCTCTTCGCGGGCACCGACGAGGCGCCGGGAGAGCTGGTCTTCTATCAGAATCGAAGCTACAAGTCCTACCGCGGGATGGGTTCCCAGGGCGCCATGGCCACGGGCCTCAGCTCGGACCGCTACGGGCACTCGCTGGAGGGGGGCCTGCAGAAGGTGGCCCCGGAGGGGATCGAGGGGCGGGTTCCCTACAAGGGCAGCCTCGAAAACCTGGTGCCGGTGCTGGTCGGAGGGATCCGGGCGGGAATGGGCTACGTGGGCGCCCGTACGATCCGGGAGCTCCACCGCAAGGCCAAGTTCATCCGCGTCACCCATCACGGCCTCCGGGAAAGCCACGTCCACGACGTCGTGGTCACCAAGGAGGCCCCCAACTACCGCGTCGACGATTGACCCCTCTCCGCGTCTTCCGCGTCCTCCGCCTCTTCCGCGTTGCCAAAGTTCGCACTTTCTGAGCCACGCGCGTTCTACAGAAGTATGAAGCTGGTCCACGAGGCGCTGTCTTACAAGATTCTCGTATCCTCCGGCGGGTTCAAGTTGGGTCTTGTGCTCAATTTCGGTGCCTTGGACAGGTTGGAGTTCAGACGAGTCGTCTTGTCCTCACGGAAGGTCGCGGAAGACGCGGAAGACGCGGAGGACGCGGAAGGGGCGGAGAAGAGGGCAGGGGGGGATCGCGTGGTACAATGAGGGACCCATGCTGAACACCCTTTTGGCGAAGATTATCGGCTCGCAGAACGAGCGTTTTCTGAAGCGAGTGCAGCCGGTGGTCGATCGGATCAACGCCCTCGAAGCGGACGTTTCCCGGTTGAGCGACTCCGATCTGCGCGCCAGAACCGACGACTTCAAGCGGAGATTCCGAGACGGCGCGACCCTCGATGATCTGCTTCCCGAGGCGTTCGCCTGTGTCCGTGAGTCATCCCGGCGAACCCTGGGGATGCGTCACTACGACGTGCAGCTCATCGGAGGCGTCGCTCTGCACGAGGGGAAGATCGCCGAGATGAAGACCGGTGAGGGAAAGACCCTGGTCGCCACACTGGCCGTCTACCTCAACGCTCTGGCCGGCGAGGGAGTGCACGTCGTCACGGTGAACGACTACCTGGCCCGCCGCGACGCGGAA
>CAYRCA010000627.1:0-1076 GCA_964422565.1 uncultured Acidobacteriota bacterium
GAAAGGCAAGGGCACGGGGCTGGGCCTTTCCACCGTTTACGGAATCGTCCGCCAGCACGAGGGCTTCATCTCCGTCGACTCGGTCCCCGGAGAGGGCAGCACATTTCACGTCTGGCTGCCCCTGTGCGAGAGGCCGGCGCCCGCCTCCGGCGGCGGGGCCGATCAACGGGACGCCGCCGGCGGACACGAGACGCTCCTTCTCGTGGAGGACGAGGACTCTTTGCGCAATCTCATCGCGCAGATGTTCGAGATCCGCGGCTACCATGTTCTGCTGGCCGGCCGGCCGGCCGAGGCGCTCGATATCTTCCGAAGGGAGGAAGGCCGGATCGACCTGCTGGTGACCGATATCGTGATGCCGGGGGGGACGGGCACCGACCTCTATCGGCAACTGCGGGATCTGAAGCCCGACTTGAGGGTTCTCTTCATGTCGGGATACACCGACCGCGCCGTGCTCCATCGGGAGGTGCTGAAGCCCGACATGCCGTTCCTCCAGAAGCCCTTCCGAATGAGTGAGCTGGCCGATCGGGTTCGCCGCCTTCTGGATGAGGGCGACGAATGATCCGGCGGCTCCCGGCCGGACCTCGCTGGAAATCCCGTCCGCACACCTAAGCGGTCCAACCGCTACCCGATCCCGGGCCGGCGCGGCGCCAGCCAGCGGATCTCACAGGTGCCGGTGGAGAAACTCTAGAATCTCGCCGCGGGCCTCCGCCGTCTCTTCATGGCCCACGTCGTAGCGGAGCAGCCGCCACCGCTCAGGGTAACCCATTCGGCCGTAGACCGCCCTCAACTCCTCGTCGATCCGGTCCAGCCCTTCCGGCGGAGTGAGAGCGTCCCGGTCGCCCGCCACGGCCAGGTGAGCCCGGGGAGCGATGAGAGCGTTGATCTGCGCCGTGGTGAAATGCTTGAGCAGGCCCGGAACATAGTAGTAGATGCCGTGGAGGCCCAGGGCGCCGCGGCGCAGGAGGGAGTGGAAATCGGTCAGGCAGCAGATGTCCACCGTCACCTTGATCCGATCATCCAGAGCCGCCAACCACCAAGCCATCGTACTGCCCATGGACATGCCCAGAGTGGCCAGA
>CAYRCA010000627.1:1086-2982 GCA_964422565.1 uncultured Acidobacteriota bacterium
ACGTCGGCACGGCCGACCAGGTAGTCTACCGCCTTCAGGGAATCGTAGACCATCATCCCCCAAAGCACGCGCCCCCGCCAGATCATGGCCTTGAACGTGTCCATCTCCGACGAGTGGCTGCGCTCGCCGAAAACCCAGTGATCGATGCAGAGGCCCACCCAGCCGCGCCGTCCGATGACCTCAGAGTAGGGGGGATCGCTCAGGTATTCCCTGCCCTCCAGGAACTCCCGCTTGCCGATGGTGTAACCGCCGCCGTGAGAGTGATTGAACAGAACCGCCGGCACTCGGCCCACCGACCGCTTCGGCCGGACCAGCCAGGCGGGAACCGCCTCCAGGCCGTTGAAGTCGAGACTCAGCCGCTCCAGGACATGGTCCCCCCGATCCTGCTCGGCGAGCTTCTCCGCCGTTACGGGCCGATCCCGGTCGGGCAGGTCGCCGAGCAGACTGTAGAGCTGTTGCCGCCGTTCCCCGACTTCGCCCGATGCACCCCCTCCCCGCTCCGACTCGGCGCCCAGACTTCCGGCCGCCGCCGTCAGGCCCCCCGCCAGACCGATCATTTCCCGTCGCGTCATGACTCACCTCCTCAGCTTTCTCAGGAACCTCGAATGAAGCGCTCCACGGCGTCGCAGAACTGATCCAGCTCGGTCAGGGTCGTGTAGAGGCCGGGAGTTACCCGGATCCCCTCGAAGTCCTCGTGCTTAACCGGGGTCGTCAGGATCCGCCGCTCGGTCCACAGCCAGAAGCCCAGTTCCGCGCAGTCGATCCCCCGGACGCCGAAATTGCCCAGGCCGCACGAAAACCGGGCATCCCGGCTGGTGTTCAGAAAGACCCGCGGATTCTCCGCCAAGCGAGTCGCCCAATAGTCCTTCAGGTAGCGCATCCGGGCGGCCTTTCGCTCGGGCCCGACACCCTCGTGGAAAATCACGGCGTCGGCGATCGCCAGGAAGTTCGCCGCAGGATGGGTGCCGATCTCCTCGAACTTGCGGATGTCCGCTTCCCGGTCCTCGGAGCAGGCCATCAGCGGCCAGAGCGCCTCGATCCTATCCCGCTTGACGTACAACATCCCCGTCCCGTGGGGAGCGAAGAGCCATTTGTGGAGGCTGGCCGCGAAGTAGTCGCAGTCCAGATCGGACTGGGAAAAGGGAAGATGGGCGAAGGTGTGGGCCCCATCGACGATCACGGGGATGTTCCGCCGGCGCGCCATCCGCACCACCTTGCGGACCGGCAGGATCTGGCCGGTGAGATTGATCATGTGGCACATGAGAATGAGGCGGGTGCGCGGGGTGATGTTCTCCTCGAAAAGGCGAACGATCCCATCCTCGTCCTCGGCCGGCACCGGCAGGGAGAACTGGCGAAGAACGACGTTCCTCCGGCGGGCCAGTTGCTTCCAGGTGTTGATCATCCGAGGATAGTCCTGGGTGGTGGTCAGGACCTCGTCGCCCGGCTCGAGATCGAAACCGAATTGGCAGGTCTCCAGCCCCTCCGAGGCGCTTCGGGTGAGAGCCATCTCCTCGGGATCGCAGCCGAAGAGCCGGGCCAAGTCTCGGCGCACGCTCTCCCGCTGGGGCGCCAGAATCCTCCACATGGTGTATGCGGGCGCCAGGTTGGAGTAATCCAGATAACGCTTCAAGGAGTCATGGGCCGACTCCACGACCGGACTGACCCCGCCGTTGTTCAGGTTGATGAGCGTCCGGTCGACCTTAAAGGCTCGCTGGACCGCGCGCCAGTACTCCTCGTCCCGCGCCACCGCCTCGGGTGGCGTCCCGGACCCCGCGTGGGCCGCGAGGGTCTCGAGCGCCGAGGCCAGTTGTCCGGACTCCAGGCTTGCGGCCGTCACCACGGCCGGAGCCGCCACCGCTCCCAGAAAACCTCTTCGGTCGAGCATTTCCGCCTCCT
>CAYRCA010000628.1:0-2974 GCA_964422565.1 uncultured Acidobacteriota bacterium
GTCCGATACCGGGACGGGGATCAGCGGCGAAAGCCAGGATCATCTGTTCGAACCTCTGTGTCGCACTATAGGCAGGGTCCTGCTCGGCAACCTTTGCGAAGTCGATCAGTTCGTCGTTCTCATCCACCGCCAGTACTCGGTGGGGGCTCAGGCTTTCAACCGTGAACGGACCGGCCACCCGGACCGTCGTCTTGTCCTCGTAAGGCTTGTCGTAGAGGTACTCGAAATCGGCCTTGGCGGCGATGGAGGCGTCGATCTCCCTCTGCCGGGCGATGCGGGCTTCCCAGAAATCATCGAGCGGCTTGACGGCGGTTTCCGGCCAGTCGTCCGGAGCTTCGCGGGGGACCTCCCACTCCATGAGCGCAAAGGCGGGTACGACCTCGCCGCTCGGCATCTTGAACGCGGCGCCGTCGGGTGCGTCGAACCTCACGTCCTTTCCTTGGCGGCCTCCGGTCCCGACACGAAAGGGCTTCTTGTGGCCGCGCAGGGCGTTGTTCAATCGAGCAAGGGCGTCGGCAACCCGCGGCTGGCACTTCTCCCAGATGACGTCGATCTCCGCGTTGCTGGCGATTGACTTGAGCGTGATGTGGGGGACCCGTTCATAGACGAAGCCGTGGCGGACGTTGCCGTAGGTGGGCTTTTCCAAGTAGGCCCGGCCGGTCACCTTGGCCTCTTTGCGACGGCCCTCGGGCGAATCGGCCAACAGGTAGTAGGGGTAACGCGCTCCCATGATCCGGACCCGAGCAAGGGCGAGCGCCACACGCGAGGTGTCAATGGTGATCCAGCGGCGGCCCCACTGCTCGGCAACATACACAGTAGTGCCGGAACCGCAGGTCGGGTCGAGCACTAGGTCGCCGGGGTCGGTAGTCATAAGGATACATCGCTGGACGACCTTCTCGGATGTCTCGACAACGTAGCGCTTTTCCGATGCAAATCCGGCGATCCCAGTGTCGGACCAAACGTTATCTTCATAGAAGGCTAAAAAGTCATCGAAATAGCGAACGTAATACAACCCCTTACCTGTCGACCTGAGGCGTGCGGCCATCTTAAGCCGTGCCATTCCTTGCTCGTTACTCTTCCATCGAACTTTCTCCGATGGCCGCAAGGTTCGGCCTTCAAACAGCACTGGGAACCAAGACGCGGCTCCCTCGCCCTTGTCACGGCCGACGCTTTGGCTCGTCAGGTTATCAATCCGAAAAACTCGTGATCCAACGGGAAGGGATTCCTGCCGGGCTGTCTCTCCCCCGGATAGTAAGCGTTCGGACAGGTCAGGCAGTTGAACAAGTCTGTAAGCAGTGCCTCCCGCGCCACCGACCTTCTTCAGGTTTAAGGGTTGCCTGTATTTCAGGTGCTCACGAGACTTCGCATAGAAAAACAGGACGTCGTAGGTTCCAGCGAGGTATTCCGATGTCGCACTCGCAGTTTTTGAGAAGACGATTTGGGAAATGAAGTTGTCTGAACCAAACACCTCATCTAATAACGCACGAATTACGTGGCAGTTGTCTTGCCCAATCTGGACTAAGATTGATCCGGATTCGTGGAGAAGACTATGCGTGACCGTTAGCCGGTCACGAAGGTACGTGAGGTAGCTGTGGATACCGTCACGCCAAGTGTCTCTAAACGCCTTGACCTGCTCCGGTTCGCGAGTGATGTGATCGGCCTTACCATCCCTCACATCACGGCTCGTGGTGGACCACTGGAAGTTGCTGTTGAACTTGATCCCATAGGGCGGGTCGATGTAGATGCACTGCACCTTACCGCGGAGGCCCTCCCGTTCGGCGAGTGATGCCATGACCTGAAGCGAATCCCCCAAGATCATCCGATTCGACCAGTTCTGGTCGTGTCGGTAGAACTCCGTCTTGTCCACCCCTTCGGGAATGCCGTTGAAGTCGGCGAAAAGGTCCGCCTGAAAGCCTGACTCCCGAGTCCTGGCTTCCTTCGCCTCCTTCACCAGATCGTCGATCAGCGCCTTGGGGTGGACCTTCTCCTGAATAAAGAGCGGCGGAGCGTGGACGACGAGGTCGCTCCAATCCTGGCCAAGTGAGCCCCCGTCCCCAACCTGCGGCCCAACCCGCGGTTTCCCGCTACCGGACCGGCTGTACGACCGGGTAGCTCGACATCTGGAAGCCGTTCCGCGTGCGCAGCGCGACGATCGCCACGGGGATTTGCGAGGATACCAGCAGCGTCCCCTCCGTATCCGTCCCGGCGACCTCCTCGAAAAGCTCCTCGAGAAACAGCGCCGTCTTCACATTCGAGCCCAGCCGGACGGTTCGAGTGAGGATCGGCCCTTCCGGCGCCGTCGTCCGAAGCTCGAACTCGATGAAGGTCCCCACGTCTCCGGGGTTCGCCACGGCCACCCCGGTGCCGAACCGGGCGCCGGACAGCTCGAAGCGATGGACGAACAGCCCGGCGAACCCCGTCGCCGGGGAATCCGACACGCCGGCTTCGTAGATGGTCGTCGCCCCGTCGCCCGTCTGGAAAACGGCCGTTCCGCCGATCGGCCGATCGGCGACGACCCGAGCCCAGCCGCCGACCGGCGCCTCCCGGTTTCCAAGGGTCTGAATCGCAAGGGAGCCGTGAGGTTCGATCGTGAAATCGAACGCGGAATCCGGTTCCCGGTCTCGGACCTCGACGACCAGCGGGTCGCCGTTGTCCACCGGAAAGCGGAGGGTCCCACCCGCGGCCTCCGGCGACGGGTTCGTCGGGATCATCAGCGTCGTGGCCCGTTCGCCGGAGGGGCCTCCGTCGGCCAGATGGGGGAAGTAGATCTCGTGCGAGGGGCTCCAGACCTGGACCTCGGAGTCGAAAAGAGCGAACACCCCACTGGCCGCCATCGAGAGTTCTCTGACCGCGGACACATCGCTCCAGCCCGCGAGCGCGCTCCAGAGGACGGTGCCGGAGAAGGCCTCCCGAACGCGGAGATTACTCGCGGTACTCCAGTAGAAAATCCGATTGTTGGCGACGACGGCGTGGA
>CAYRCA010000629.1:0-2969 GCA_964422565.1 uncultured Acidobacteriota bacterium
TACCGCCTACGTGCCGGCTTTGGAAGCCATTGAAGTCGTTAATGTTGTGAGCAACAGCTTCGATGCCGAACAGGGCTTGGCGGGCGGAGCGGCCATAAATGTTCGCACCAAGGGGGGAACTAACAACTTCCGGGGTTCCTTGTTCCACTACCACCACAACCATAAACTAGGAGCCCGCAATTTCTTTCTTCCTGCGGACCAAGGCAAACAGAAGTATCTGTTTAACCAGTGGGGCGCCACCCTTGGAGGGCCGATCAAGAAGGATCGTCTGTTCTTCTTTGGCAGCTATGAGGGAACGTCGGACCGTCAAAGCGGGAACCGGATTGTTTCGGTCCCCTCTCAGGCGGTGCGCAATGGCGACTTCTCATCGTTCAGCACGATAATCTACGATCCCGAGACCGGAAACCCGGACGGGTCGGGACGAGCTCCTTTCCCCGGCAACCAGATTCCGTCGGATCGGATTGACCCGATCGTGCAGAAGATCGTGGATCGGGTCCCCCTACCCAATCTGGCGGGTAGAGAGAACCTCGAGACCAACAACTATTTTGTTTCAGCACCCTTCGCTTTCGATCGCTGGACCATCGACACGAAGCTGGATTGGGTTGTCTCTCAGGATCTTAACCTCTTCACGAGATATAGCATGCTCGATTTTTCGATGGACTCACCCACGGTTTTTGGCACTGCTCTGGAAGGTCGGGGACTCAGCGGCCGTGGAATATCCAGCCCTGGGGACAGTTTCGGAAATACCTACAATGTGTCTCTCGGCATGAACTACGTTGTTAGACCGACCTTGATCGTTGACGCCAACTTCGGGTTTGTTCGCATGGATACGAATGCCGAGCATTGGAGTATCAACGAGAACGTGGGGCTCGACCTGCTCGGAATCCCGGGCACCAATGGACCCGCGAGCTTCCAGGCGGGATGGCCTTACTTCGGGGTGAGCGGTTACGAGCCCTATGGCACAAACCTCCATTACTACCCGTACTACCGAAGCGACGACCAGTATCAGTATGTGGCCAATTTCAGCTGGACGAAGGGGAGCCACGAGTTCCGCTGGGGTATGGACCTCTACGCCCAGCAGATGAACCACCTGCAGCCGGAATTCTCGGGAGGTGCGAGTCGAGGCCCACGGGGGAGATTCGATTTCGGGACCGGACCGACGCGGCTTTGTCTCGAGCCGGATGGAATGGGGGGGTGCGGTAGGCTTAGCCCCTCGGTGTCGAATGTCAACTCGTTCGCCTCTTTCCTGCTCGGATTGCCCACTCAACTGGGAAAAAACCTTTTGACGGTCGCGCCCTATACGACTCGGAACTGGGGATATAGTTTCTATGTTCGAGACCGATGGAACTTGACGCCCAAATTAACATTCTCCTATGGGACTCGATGGGAATACTTCCCGATCCCCACTCGCGTGGATCGGGGGCTCGAGCGGTACGATCCCGAAATCGACAAGATGCTGATCGGGGGAGTCGGCTCCGTCCCCAAAGACCTCGGGGTGGAGGTCAGCAAGACGCTGTTTGCTCCCCGCCTTGGCCTTGCTTATCGCGCCACTGAAAAGCTGGTCCTCCGCGTCGGCTATGGTCTAACCAACGACCCCTATGCGCTGGCGAGACCGCTGCGAACGAACCATCCCATCCTCATCGAACTTGATGTTCGGGCGGCGGATACTTGGTCCGCGGCCGGACGCCTGGCCGACGGAATCCCTCCGATTCCGGTGCCCAGTCTCGAGGACGGAGTGATCGACATCCCCGGTAACGTCACCGCCTTCACCATCCCCACGAAGTTCGACCGGGGCTACATCCAGTCCTGGAACCTCACGGTACAGAGGGAGCTTGAATGGGGATTCGTCGGTGAGGTGGGCTACGTGGGGACGAGGCAGATTCGAGGCTTGGGTTTTCGAGAACTGAACTGGGCGCCGGTTGGCGCGGGCTCCGCAGGCCAACAACTTTTTGAAGAGTTCGGCCGGACGGCGAACACCCGCATCGTTGAGCCCATTGGAGGGAGCAATTTCAACTCCCTTCAAGCGCACTTGCAGCGTCGCTTCACCGACGGCTACTCTTTAAGTGCGGCTTACACGTGGGGCAAGGCGATGTCGGACACGGGACTAAGTCGCAGCGACCAGACTTTGCCGATCAGTATTCCCGAATACTATCACCTTAACCGAAGTCTCACTGACTTCGACCGTACCCATAACCTCCAGATCTCCAACATTGTGGAGCTTCCCTTTGGGACGGGTCGTCGCTGGGCGGCGGATAGGGGCCTCCTTTCCTCGGTTCTGGGCGGTTGGCAGGTGAATAATACCCTGAGCTTTATGAGCGGGGCGCCCTTCAACATCACGGCCTCGGGCGCGGCTCTGAACGCCCCGGGGAGTACCCAGAGGGCGGACCAGGTGAAGGAGAACGTAGCGATCCTGGGCGGCGTCGGTTCCGGTCAGCCCTATTTCGACACGACCGCATTTGCACCTGTCGATGAGCCCCGTTTCGGCACGGCGGGATTCCGGACCTTGCGGGGACCCGGCCTGTCGAGGTGGAACTTCGGTCTGTTCCGGAGGTTTCACGTCACCGAGGCGGTGGACGTCCAGTTCCGAGCGGAAGCGTTCAACTTCACGAATACACCCCAGTTCAGCAACCCCGACGGGAACGCCAGCAGCAGTTCATTCGGTGATATTACCAGTGCCCGCGGCGAACGGGAGTTTCGCTTCGGCCTCCGCATCGGATTCTAAGTGGGGGACGGCGGCCTGGAGCACAGGTCGGAGCCACGCCACGGCAAGTCTCTTAACGCCCTCCCGGCGGCACAACGGGAAGGCCGGGAGGACGTTCCGTCAAGAGCGGGCCCCGGCTGGCCGTTTCTTCAGGGGGCAACGCAGGCGAGGACCAAGGTGGGGGGCTTGATCTTCCCGGCGTTTCCCTCTTAACCCAACTTCCGCGCTCGGCGAAGTAGAATCCTTTATTGGCGGTAGTTTGCGTTTT
>CAYRCA010000630.1:0-2963 GCA_964422565.1 uncultured Acidobacteriota bacterium
GATCAACCGCCGCCTGGAAGTGATGGACAGTACAGCCATCTCCCTGTGCATGGATAACAACCTTCCCATTATCGTCCTGAACCTGTTCAAGAACGAAAGTATCCGACGGGCCGTCCTGGGGGGCAAGGTTGGATCCATCATCAGAAACTGACACTCAACGACCGAGGTTGCCATGAGAGAAGTAATCAACGACGCCGAACGGCGCATGCGGAAGACCCTCGACGACCTCAGCCAGACGCTGGCCTCGATCCGAACGGGCCGCGCCTCGGTCCACCTCCTCGACAATGTGAAGGTCGACTACTACGGGACGCCCACTCCGATCAATCAACTGGCGACGCTGCACGCTCCGGAGGCGAATCTCATCACGGTGCAGCCCTGGGACGTCTCGCAGATCGGGCAGATCGAGCGCGCCATCATGGTCTCCGACCTGGGCCTGAATCCCAACAACGACGGAAAGGTCATCCGGATCCCCATCCCCCCCCTCACGGAGGAGCGTCGCCGCACGCTCGCCCGGCAGGTCGGCAAGGTCGCCGAGGATCATCGGACGGCGATCCGGCAAGTCCGCAGGGACGCCAACGAACGTCTCAAGAAGCTTCAAAAGGACAAACAGATCTCGGAGGACGAGGAGTACCGGGGGTTGGACGAGGTGCAAGAGGTCACGGACCAGAATATCGCCCGGATCGACGCCTTGGCCAAGATGAAGGAAGAGGAGATTCTCACAGGCTGATTCCCTTCCCGATCTCCCTTTCTTCCCGCCGGTCGGGCGCCCGGCAGACGGTCGAGCCGAAGGAATGCCTTCGGTTTGCTATAATTCGAGAGGGTTCGGAGGGGGTTGAAGGCGGTCGATAGATGCATGAGTTGAACACGGCTTCGGCCGAGAGGAAGTGTTCCCATCCACCGGAGGGCGTTCATTTCCCGGGTGAGCTTCGGAACTGGGTCCGCGACATCATCTTTGCCGCTTTGACGGCCGTGCTGATCGTCGTTTTTGTCGTCCAGCCGGTGAAGGTCGAGGGCACCAGTATGCAGCCCCACCTCTTCGATCAGGAACGCATCTTCGTCAACAAGTTCGTCTACCATGTCTCCGAAATCCATCGGGGCGACATCATCGTCTTCTGGTACCCTCGTGATTCCGGCAAATCCTTTATCAAGAGAGTGGTCGGGCTGCCGGGCGAGGAGGTGGCCATCCGGGCCGGGGTGGTTTATGTCGACGGGGCGTCCCTCCGTGAGCCGTACCTTCGCCGCGAGTACTTCGATGCCTCCTCCTTCGGTCCGATCGCCGTGGCCCACGACCACTACTTCGTGCTGGGCGATCACCGCAACTCCAGCAACGACAGCCGGAACTGGGGACTGGTCCCGGCGGAGAACATCTTCGGAAAGGCGATTTTCCGGTATTGGCCGATTTCCAAGTTCGGGCTGATCGAGTAGTATTCGAGTAGGATTTGGATACCCCATGAGTGAGTCCGTTCGAGCCGCACTGTATCTGGAGAGCGGCTCCCTGTACGAGGGACGCTCTTTCGGCGCTTCGGGGGAGGCGTTGGGCGAAGTCGTCTTCAACACCGCGATGACCGGGTACCAGGAGGTCCTGACCGACCCTTCCTACGCCGGTCAAATCGTGACCATGACCCAGCCCGAGATCGGCAACTACGGAACCAACAGCGAAGACGGCGAATCGCGGCGGCCCTTCGCGCGCGGCTTTGTCGTCCGGGAGTGCAGCCGCGTTTTCAGTAACTGGCGCGCCGAGCAATCCCTCTCCTCATACCTCGAGGAGCGCGGCGTCTGCGGAATCGCCGACCTCGACACTCGGCGCCTGGTCCGGGAGATTCGTGAAGTTGGTGCCATGCGGGGCATCATTTCCACGGTCGACTTCGTTCCCCGGTCCCTGGCCGCGAAAGTGGAGGCCCATCCCACCATGGCGGGAAGCGACTACGTCCGGTCGGTCACCGTCTCCGAGGCCTACGCGTGGCCGGCGACGGCGCCCCCCCGCTTTCGAGTGGTCGCCTTCGACTTCGGGATCAAGACCAATATCCTTCGCTCCCTGGCGCGGCGCGGCTGCGATTTGACCGTCGTCCCCGCGGCCACGCCGACCGAGGACGTCATGGCGCTCGATCCCGACGGCGTCTTCCTGTCCAACGGACCGGGCGACCCCGAACCGTTGGACTACGCGGTGGCGGGCGTCCGCCGAATCATCGGGCGGGTTCCGGTCTTCGGCATCTGCCTGGGACACCAGGTACTCGGCCTCGCTCTGGGAGGCCGGACGTTCAAGCTGAAGTTCGGCCATCGCGGGACGAACCAGCCGGTCAAGAACCTGCTGAACAACCGCGTGGAGATAACCAGCCAGAATCACGGCTTCGCCGTCGATCCCGACTCCCTGGATCCGGCCGAGGTGGAGCTGACCCACGTCAACCTGAACGACCAGACCCTGGAGGGCCTGAGGCACCGGTCGCACCCCCTTTTCTCGGTCCAGTATCATCCCGAGGCGTCTCCGGGGCCGCACGATTCGCATTACCTCTTCGACGACTTCATTCACCTGATGGAGCGTTTCCGGGGAGACCGCCAGTCGAAGTGAGCGAGAGGCCCCTCCTCTTTTTGCGACTCCCTCAGCGCGAGCCGATTCAGCCATGCCACGAAGGAACGACCTGAAGAAGATCCTCATCATCGGTTCGGGCCCGATCGTCATCGGTCAGGCCTGCGAGTTCGACTATTCGGGCACCCAGGCCTGCAAGGCCCTGTTGAGCGACGGGTTCGAAGTGGTTCTCGTCAACTCGAACCCGGCCACTATCATGACCGATCCGGAGTTCGCCACCCGAACCTACGTGGAGCCCCTGACGCCGGAGTATGTGGCCGAGATCATCCGGCGCGAGCGTCCCGACGCCCTCCTGCCCACCGTGGGCGGACAGACGGGGTTGAACGTGTCGGTCGAGCTGTGCCGACAGGGGATCCTGGAGGAACTGGGTGTGGAGATG
>CAYRCA010000631.1:0-2961 GCA_964422565.1 uncultured Acidobacteriota bacterium
GCTCGGCGACCTGCACGGCGACGGCGCCACGATCTGCATGGTGACCCACGATCCGCGCTACGCCCGCCACGCCGAGCGGACGGTCCTTCTGTTCGACGGCCGGGTGGTGGACGAACGACGGGTGGTGGCGGGCTCCGAGACGGGTTCCACCGACTTGGCCGACGGGGCGGCGGAGGGAACCGAATCCGCTCCCGGACCGGCGACGGCCTCTGGCGGGACACGAGGTGAGGTGTGAGTCGCATCGTCGGTAACGAGTGCCGATCGGCGCGGGGTATTCCCCGGCTGGAGACACTGGTTCGGGATCTTCGCTACGCCAGTCGAATGCTGGTCAAGAATCCAGGGTTTACGGTGGTCGCGGTGCTCACTCTTGCACTGGCGGTCACTTCCTCATTGTTGCCGACTCTTGGGATCGAATCGACGCTGGGCCGCGGTTTCAGCGCCGAGGACGACCTGCCGCGGGCGACACCAACGCTCCCCCTAAACGATTTCGGCGCTGGGCGGTCTAACCCCCCTCAGAAGTCGAATCCGTATCGAGAGGACCCCCTATGTCGACTTTTGGCGCCGAGCTGAAGCATGCGATGCTGCGGGTGAGCCGGAAACCGTCATTCCATCTGGTCGCCGTTTTGACCTTGGCTCTCGGAATGGCGGGAACGGTCTCCGTCTTCAGCCTTGTCGGTCACTGTTTCCTGAGCCCATTGCCGTATCCCGATGCGGAGCGGCTGGTACTTCTCTGGAATCGTTACGGAGAGGGAGGTTTGACCAACTTTTCGCCTTACTTTCTGAGGAATCTCCAGCCCGATTCGGAGCTTCTGGAAGAGACTGCCGCGATTGACCCGCGTGTGAACTTCAACCTTTCCACCGGGGTGGACGCTACTCGAGTGTCGGGTGCCCGAGCTTCGCACGAATTCTTCCCCCTCCTGGGTGCCTCCTTTGTCAGGGGCGGGAATTTCCACCCCGGGCAGATGGAGCCGGGCGGCGACCGAGTCGCGATTTTGAGCTACGGTCTCTGGGTTCGCTACTTTGGAGCGGAACCAGATCTCCAGAATCTGGAAATACGGTTAGACGGTGACAGGTACGAGGCTGTCGGGGTGCTGGAGCCCGGCTTCTCCTTTCTCCAGGAGACCGACGTCTTTGTTCCACTTGCTCTCGGACCGGAGTGGTTCGACGCGAGCCGCCGGGGATGGGAGTTCTTGACGGTGCTGGGTCGATTGCGGGAAGGGATCTCCCTGGAGCTGGCAGGTTCCGTATTGAACGAGCGTCTCCACAGGGTCGCACCCGATCGTTATGACCGTGGGCAGAGGATCGCGGTCGAATCGGTCCGAGGCCATCTGTTCGGGGACTTCGGACGCCCTTTGTTCGCCCTTCTCGGTGCCTCTCTTCTGGTGCTCCTTCTGGCGTGCTGCAACGTCGCTAACCTGGTACTGGGAGAAGCGTTGAACCGAAGGGGGGAGTTTGCCCTGCAGCAAGCACTGGGGGTCGGAAGGTCCTCGATGGTTCGTCGGTTGCTGTTGGAGGGTCTGGCAATCAGTCTTCTGGCCGGCCTTGTGGGAATATTGTTGGGGGGCGGGGCGATCTTCTGGATCGAGGAGAAACTGGCCGCTCAGATTCCGGCCCTCGGGGGGATCGGGATGAACCTTCCCGCAGCCGGCGGCACTTTCGCCATCCTTGCCCTGACCGGTCTCTTCTTCGGGCTCCTGCCGGGTCTCACGACCAGCGCCGAGACTCCCTTCCACGCCCTCAGGCGAGCCGTCCACGACGATCCGGGCGGAAGTCTGGAACGGCTCAGGGGCCTACTGGTCGCAACCCAGATCGCCATTGCCATGCTGCTCCTGGCTGGCCTTGCCTTTCTCTATCGGACTGTCGACCAGCTCTGGGCGGAGGATCCCGGATTCAAGACGGACTCGCGATTGGCCGTGAGTCTGGACCTCCCTCCGTCCATTTACACCCCTTCACGACGTGCGGAATTCCTCCAGCGCTTGGAAGAACGCCTCACAGCCGTTCCCGGGGTCCGGGAAGTGGGGATGGTTTCTCAACTGCCGTTATCGGGAAGAGGCTGGACGGCAACCTTTCGGCTGGAGGACCGTGCGGTGGCTGAAGATGAGCCGAATCCCGGAGCCAATATGCGACCCGTCTCCAACCGCTATTTCGAGGTCATGGGGATTCCCCTGCGGGAGGGAGAAAGTTTCGTTCCCGGCCTCCGCGAGTCCAATGTGGTCTGGATCGACGAAGCACTCGCTCAAGAATATTGGCCGGACCGCTCCCCGGTCGGAACCAGGATCGTCGATTCGGTTCTGAGCGGGCCGGCCACGGTCGTCGGGGTCGTGGGGAGTGTCAAAGATAACGGACTGCACCTCCCTTCCAGCGGTCATCTCTATTTCCCGGTGGCTCTCAGCCGAGCGGGTGTCGTGAGAGTTGTGGTCCTATCCGCCCTCGCCGACCCCGCCGCATTGCTGCCCGGTATCGTCGAAACCGTGCGGGAATTGGATCCCGCCCTGGCGGTCTTTGACGTAAAAACGCTGGATCAGCATCTGGCCGAGTCCATTTCCGCCCCTCGACTTGCTCTCCATCTCCTGGTTGTCTTTGGAATCGTTGGGCTGTCTCTGGCGGCGCTGGGCGTTTATGCGGTGACGACCTACGGAGTCATTCGACGGAGACGCGAGTTCGGGATCCGGTTAGCTGTCGGAGCGCGGCCGGACCAACTGGTCCTCCTGGTTCTGAGTGAAGTGGTCCGGGTATGGTTGGTCGGGGCTGCCGGAGGTCTGTTGGGGGTCTTCTGGCTGGGACGGTTGGTGGAGGGCTTTCTGTTTCAGGTGACGCCGCGGGATCCCGTGGTTCTGCTCGGCGTGATCCTGTTTACGGGGACCCTGACGGCCGCGGCCGGACTTCTTCCCGCCCTTCGAGCCGGGTCCGCGGATCCCCAGCGCATCCTTCGGCAGGAGTGACCTGTCCGGGCCGGAGCGA
>CAYRCA010000632.1:0-2959 GCA_964422565.1 uncultured Acidobacteriota bacterium
CTCGTGGCCGCCGTCACTGTACTCGACGATCCCGGTCCTGCGGTCCAGGATGCAGGCGAACATCGTCACAAACATCTGCGAGTCGTTATTCTCGAAGAGGAAACGGTTCACCGTGCGGAGCGCGGAGGAAACAGAGCCCCGCGCGGCGATGGCCGAGATCTTGAACGCAGTTCTCACCATAGCCATGAAGAGGGCGGCGGGCACCCCCTTGTCGGAGACGTCGCCGACGACAAAGCAAACGCGGTCGCCGTCAAGGGGGAAAAAGTCGTACAAGTCGCCTCCGACTTCCAGAGCTGGGATGATGGTGGCGTGGAGGTCCACCTCCGGTATATCCGGGAAGGCCGGGAACGTTTTCGGCAGGAGGCCCATCTGGATGTCGTGCGCGAGGCGGAGAGACTCCTGCAACTTCTGGGATTGCACGTAGGATTCCACGAGCTCCGCCCGCTCCAAGGCCAAGCCCAAGTGCACACAGATCGCTTGCAGAAACGCTTCATCCTCGGCTGTGAAAACCTCCCCGCTGTTCTTGTTGAGAACCTGCACGACGCCGAGCAAACGGCCCTTCTGGTTCATGATCGGCGCCGAGAGAATGGAGCGGGTTCGGAACCCCGACTTCTTGTCGTAGTCCGGGTTGAAGCGCGGGTCCTGGTAAGCGTCCCGCACGTTGATCAAGGAGCGGGTCTCGGCGGTGGCCCCGGCGATGCCCACGCCGAGCGGGACGCGGATTTCCCTCGTCTCCATCCCTTCGGCGACCTTGCTGAGCAGCTCACCCCGGCTCTCGTCGAACAGAAGCAAGGAACTGCGGTCGGCCTGCATGGCGGCGGTAACTTCCGACACCATGATTGTCAGGAGCCGGTCAAGCTGGATCTCCTCGCCGAGAGACTTTGAGATCTCGAGCAGGATCTCAAGCTTCCGGTCCCGGTCACTGAGGCCCTTAAGGTCTTGCGTGGCCATCGGAACAGTCTACTGCGAACGATTCGGGAGGTGAACGATGAACCGGTGGACGTTCCCGTCTTTGGTAACGTCGTACTCGAGCTCATCGACTCCCTTCCGCGCCAGAAGAATCCCCAGGCCGCCGATCGGCCTGTCTTCCAGGGGGAGGCTCAGGTCGACTTCGTCAGGCACATCGTGGGCGCCAGGATCGTAGGGCTTTCCGTGGTCGGTCAGGCGAACCACCAGCCTGTTCGGTTCGATGGCGGAGTCGACCTCCAGGTCTCCTTGAAGCCCCGCCTCTTCGTACCCATGAACCACCACGTTGGTGGCGATCTCATCGATGGCCAGGCACAGATTATAGGTCGCGCCCCTGTCCAATCCGGCGGCCTTTGCGGCCTGCGTCACATATTCGCGGATGGGCTCCAGCGAGTCGAGCGTTCCTGGAAACGTGCGCTCCTCCACAGTCCGTTCCTCCCGCCCGGCTCCAACGCCGGCCTCAACGATGCCTTGCGGCCGCCGGCGCCTGTGTCAGTCCGTGATCTCGCCGTCAGTGATATAGACCCCCTGGTAGAAGCCGGTCTTCTTCAGCGTGTCTATGATGGTCTCCTGCGGCTTGACGAAGTAGATCTTGAGGTTGGGTTGTTTCTGCTTGGCGAAGATCAGGATCCTCAGCCCCGCAGACGCCATAAAACTCAGGTTCTCAACCGACAGGATCAGCCGGGATGTGGAACCACTCAGCACTTTGTCCACGACCTCCCGAACCTTGGGAGCAGACCCTCCGTCCAACTCGCCGGACAAAGTGAGGCGCGCGGTGTCTCCCTGCACTTCCGAACTCATATCGAGGGGCATTCTTTCTCTCCTTAATTCTTAGTAAGGGTCGGTAACGAGCACCAGCACCGACCTGCCTCCGACAATAACCTCGTCCTGGTTATCCAGCCGGGGCGCTTCCGATAACTCATAAATGTCGTGCGGAGACGGCATAGAGGTATTGACCGCGACCTTCCAAGCGTTGCCGTGCCCCGGATTCGGGATCTGAAACGGCAACCCATCCCAGTACATGTTCATGGCGACGTAGATGTCCCCATGGGGCGGATCCCCGTGCTTCCCGCAAAGCATAAACGCCAGGCAGCGGCTTCCCGGCGAGAAATCGGCATTGTAGGCCTGAGTGCCGTGAAAGGTGATATCGGGTTTCCCGCTTCCCACGTAGTCGCGATGCTGGTAGAACTCCCCTTTCCTCAAGGTGGAGTGGCCGTTCCGGAACTGCAGCATCAGCCGGGTAAAGCGCAACATCTCCGCGTTCAGGTCCACCAACGTCCAGTCCATCCAGCTTATCTCCTGGTCGAGGCAGTACGAGTTGTTATTCCCGTACTGGGTGCGGCCGACCTCGTCCCCCATGAGGATCATAGGCACGCCCCGGCTCAGAAGCAGCACCGCGAAGGCGTTCTTCATAAGCTGTTTGCGGAGCGCGTTCACGGACTCATCGTCGGTCTCGCCCTCCCAGCCGCAGTTCCAGCTATTGTTATCGTCGCTGCCGTCCCGGTTGTATTCTCCGTTCGCCTCATTGTGCTTGTGGTTGTAGGAGAACATGTCCCGGAGCGTGAAGCCGTCGTGGCAGGTGATGAAGTTGAAGCTGGCAGCCGTCCCCCGGTAGTAGTAGAGGTCCGGAGAGCCCTGGATCCTGGAGGCGATTTCGCCCACGTGCCCCAGGTCCCCTTTGAGGAACTTGCGCACGGCGTCCCGATACTTGCCGTTCCACTCGGCCCACCGGCCGTAGGCTGGGAAGGAGCCCACCTGGTACAGTCCCCCGGCGTCCCACGCCTCGGCGATCAGCTTGCACTTGCTCAGGACCGGGTCATATGCCAGCGATTCGAGCAGGGGCGGATTCGCCAGAGGAGCGCCGTTTTGGTCCCGTCCGAGGATGGAGGCCAAGTCGAACCGGAACCCGTCGACATGGTATTCGGCCGCCCAGTACCGGAGGCAGTCCAGCACCATGTTCCGCACTACCGGGTGGTTGCAGTTGAGCGTGTTG
>CAYRCA010000633.1:0-2958 GCA_964422565.1 uncultured Acidobacteriota bacterium
CGCCGGCGGTACACCCGCCGGCCGCCGACCGCCGGCCGCTGGGGTTGGGGCCTGCGGCTCACTTGGGCTCGGATCGGATAAAGCGTCGTTGTCCTCGAGGTTTCGAGGCGGGGGCCCGCCCCGCGAGTGCCGAAGGACATCGAGATGACGAACGACTCGAAACAGTATCTGCCGGCCAAGATCCGAGGGGCTTTCGACCGTACCGACGGCGCTGGGGACAATCGCCGGGCCGATGCCCTGCGCTTCTGGAAGGCTTGCGCCGGGAGGCCAGGGTAAACAACTCCCTGCTGGAAGGGCCCCGGCGGATCCGGCGGCCGAACCCGCGCCCTCGCTCGGCCGACGCGAAGCGCCGGTCACGGTAGAACTCTTGGCGCTCCGATCCAATACATGTGTATTGACAAGAGCTTACTCCTCGTGTCATGCTCGTTTCATGGCCGGCAAGTCGGAACAGATCCAGATCCGGGTGACCCTTCGGGAAAAAGCCGCGCTCAAGCGCCTGGCCCGGCGGGCCGGGCAAAGCCTCTCGAGCTACGTTCTCTCGCGGGCCTTGCCGGCGCCCCAAGCCCGGTTCGACCGGATCCTTCAGGCGCTGAGGAAGGACGAGGACCGCGGCTTCGCGCTGGCCGAGCTGAACGACCTCCTCTCCGGGCTGGCCGGCGTCGAGCTGGAGGAGACGCTACGGTACGCGGATCTTGGGGGGCTCTCACCGGAGGCGCGGAACTACGTGGCGGCCATGGTGGAGCAGGCGGCCTACCGGAAGGGGGTCGAGCCTCCCGACTGGACGCGGCGGGTGGCGGCCCTGGATGAACCTTTCTTCGCCGCTCCCCTCGGGAGCCTGCGCCCCTATCTGCTTCGAGTTGCCCCCGTGGCCTTCAAGCGCCGGAATATTTTCGTGGACGCAAGTGTGGGCGATCGCGTCTGATGGGCCGGACCGATGTTGAAGCTGACCAAAAGCGACATCCTGCGGCTTTTCGAACTCCTTAACGCCGAGTTGGCCCGGCAAGAGGCGGAGGGTGAGGTCTACCTGGTCGGGGGCGCCGTCATGTGCCTGGCCCTGAACGCCCGGGACGCCACTCGGGACGTCGACGCGTTTTTCAAACCGTCCCGGGTGATCCGGGAGGCGGCGGCGCGCGTCGCCTCCCAAGCCGGCGCGCCCGAGACCTGGCTGAGCGACGCGGTGAAGGCCTATCTGAGCCCCCGCGGCGAGTTCGATGCCTTTCTGGAGTTGTCCCATCTGCGGCTGTTCGTCGCGCGACCCGCCTATCTGCTGGCCATGAAGTGCGCGGCCATGCGGCTCGGCGAGGAGTTTCGCGACTTGGACGACGTCCGCTACCTCCTCCGCTACCTCAACATCCGGAGCCCGGACCAGGCCCTCGCCGTCGTCACAAAGTACTTCGATGAGAGTCAACTGCTCCCCAAGACTCGTCTAGCCCTGGAAGAATTGCTCTCGGGCGAGCACCCCTGGTGACTCTCCCTCACTCCGGTCGCCGTGGCTTCACCCATATGGGGCCGGACCAGGGCCATGGCCAGCCGGTCCGGCACCCATCCGGCTTGGCGCACCCGGACGCCGCAGATGGAATCTTCCGTAGAATCGGTGCCGGTCCACTCGAAATCGAGCCGCGCGGGATGGAGGCGGCCTGCCGTCACCCGGTAGGAGGACAGGCATCCCTGCCTGTCGAGAGGAAAGCGGACACCGGGATGAACGTCGAGGCCCCGCGGCGACAGGCTGGAAGCCAGGCTGGAAGCCTGTTTTCCCGCCGGGCCGGGAAGCCCTCGTCTCTCGTTGTCGGGTTCATCGCCACTGGTTGACGGCCTTGCCCATCCCGGGCGGCACAACCCCTCCCGACCCGGCGCCCCTTCCGAACGGGGGCGCACGATCCGGACGGCCGGCCCGGGCTTCGGGATCGATCCGGACGACGATCGCGCCGCGGCGGATCCGGACCCGATGGGCGTTCCGGTAGTCGCTCGGCGAACACCCCAGGTGCCGCCGGAAGTTGTACTCCGGGAATCCGAGGGTGAATCCCGCCTCCGGGGCGACGCGGGTCACCGGATCGCCGCCAGCCCTCCTGAGCGTGACGAATCCCGCCACCGCGCACCGTTTCGAACTGGGCGCGTTCATCGCCGAGCCGCAACCAACGGCGGCTTTCTCCCTCGAGTTTCGGGCCGAATCGGGAGCGCCGATACCGATGGCGATCAACGGCGGCGGTGACGTTTCTGCTGGCGCCCGCGACGACCTTTCGGGCGGAGATCGCGCTTCCGGCGCGCGGGCACGGCGCCTGGTTCGTCGACGAGGAGCAGCTGTTCCCCGAACTCTTCGGTCGGGACGCCGAAGGAACGCTGGAGATCGTCAGCGACGCCCCCGTCGTCGCGACCATCCTGAGGACGATCCGGGGAGTCGTCTCGGCCAGCCTCCCCCTCGACCGCCAAAGAACGGGCCTCGGGGATTGAGTTTGCGGATCGGCGGGGCGAAGGACTTGGATGGGACTCCCGGGCTGGAGTCGGACATGCCGGTTTCGGTCACCGCCCTGCGGACCGGACGGGGCGCGCGTTCGTCTCGAGCCATCCGGTCGGACGGACGGTCCGGTAGCTCGGCAATACGCGGAGGGTTTCGAGAATGAAGCGAATCCTTATCCTGTCGGTTGCGACGACCTGTTGCATGGCCTTCTCCCCGGCCCGGAATCCGGGAGACCATTCCACGGCGGGCTACGGTCCCCGGAGGACCTACCTGAACAGCGAGGCGGGAAACCTCCGGCCGCCCCTGGAGCGGGTCGAGACGATCCCTCTGACGGGCGTCTCGGCGGCGAGGTCGCTGGTCGTCTTCGAGGACTACTTTCTGGTGGGCGAAGGGGGCGCCTCGGTAACCTGGCGCCTGTTCGACCGGACGACGGGCGAGGCGCGGTGGAGTCGGTCCTTCGAAGGAGGCGCCGCCGGGCTGAGCTACGTTCCGGCCGTCGGCGG
>CAYRCA010000634.1:0-2354 GCA_964422565.1 uncultured Acidobacteriota bacterium
CATCGACTGGACGATGCGGGAGAACGTCCGGGCAAAGATGCGGGTACTGGTGAAGCGGATTCTGCGTATCAAGGGCTATCCGCCCGACAAACAGGAGAAGGCGACACAGACGGTCCTGGAGCAGGCGGAAACGCTGTCCGAGGAGTGGGCGGCGGTGTAAGGCCCCACGAATTCCGTCGCCTTCACCGAGTCCGAATTGCGAACGCGACTCTCAGACGAGGATCATCCGTTCCCGTCAACCGAGAGCACCTCGAGTCCGTCGATACCCCGGAAGTCACGCGGATTGTGGGTAACAAGCGGGCATCCATGGGCCGCCGCCGTTGCGGCGATCCAGGCGTCGTCCACGGAAATGGGTTGTCGGCGACGATCGGAGCGGATCTTGCCCCATCGGATACAGACCTCTGCGCTCGATGGAAGCACGACATAGTTTCGCAGGGCTTCTCTGAGCTTGAGGAGTTTCCTTTCACTCCAATTGTCACGAAATGCACCCTCATAGAGCTCGGCCACCGTCATGAACGAGATTGCCAGCGTATGTCCCTCAAGGCGAGGTTGATATCGCCTGAAGATCCGGTGCCCCTTCATGTGATAAGAGACAATATTGGTATCGAGGATGAGCGTGTTCAACGGCGCCTCTCCTCATCGTCCCGGCCTTCGCGTCGCTGATAGATGCCGGCGACAAACGCCTCGAAATCGGCATCGTCCTCCCAGAGGTCGGCGGCCTCGCCCAGACCAAGTTCGAGGTCCTGCGGAATCGTGACCCCTTGCTCCGCAGCAACCTCCTCGACCGTCGGCTCCCGCCAGAACTCCTCAGCCGAAAAGCTTCCAGCCTTACTCTCGACTTCCAGCGGTTCGATGTCGGCGATCTTCAAGCGCCGTAGGCCTTGGGTTTCAGGGTCCACTTCCCCTTCGCCCGTGACCCGCACAAACGAACGCAGGTTCTCGTAAACTAACTCCTCCATCGACTCATCGAAAACGCATTCGACCGGCACACCGACGGATGGGTGAACGCGGCACTTGAACCTTGTCTCCTTGAAATCGGCCATGAGCAGGCGCCCCTCGACGGAGCGCCGATTCAGGAGTGGCCCATGAATGCGCGCCACGACCCGACGGTGATGGTCCGGTCCGTAGGTTGTTTCGAGGCTTGCTCTGGACGTCCTAAGCCGGAAATCGATCGCCTCCACTCCATGACCGAAGACAACGCCGACATCGCGCCATGCGTTCAGGACACCGCTGTCGTACCCGACCGGCAGCTCATCCCTATCGGTCACCACCAACTCAATTCCTGAGATGAGTTTCTCGAGTACATCCTCGCCACCATCCATGCCCGGAAACATCGGTTGATCCCGGCGGAAGTCAAGTGCTAGCTCGAAGCTCCCCGCCTCCAGCGCAACTACCTCCAGCGCGCAGGCCGTACGGACGTGATCCGGCCTCCGGCCACGGCGGGCACTGACGGCATGGCCCGAGAGCACTAACGCCACGCGATCTACGGCGGTCTGAAGCTGTCGCCCAAATCTGACCAGATCCGAAAGGAGAATCCGCCCCTCCGGAACTCCGGGACCCTTGAGGCGGACACGCAGCGGAATTTCTCTGAGAGGTTTCTGATTCACACCTCTAACCCTCCTTTCAACATGACCAGCGAATCGTGGATATACTCCTGGGCGGTGGGAGCCGCTTTGTCCGTGTACCCGGCCAAGCCACCCATCGATCGACCGCACAAAACCACACCCTCACTGGCTCCGGCACGGCGGGTGCAGGCCAAAGTTACCCGGCTTGAGGGTCTCCGAAGCGATTCGCCTTCCTGAATTGTTGATTATAGGCTCTCCCGATCAGCCTGTGGAGACGTCGTCGTGAAGTCTGCTGCGTACTCCAATTCTTTCCGGGCTGTTTATTTAGACGAAAATCGCCAAGAATCGGAGGGTGAACAGACGGTGAATACACAGTGTGGGAGCGGTTTTGCTGGGTCTCCGGATCTTAGGGATTCGAATCCCTCCCTCTCCGCCATCCTTCCCGCCACTTTGCAGTCAATCATCACCTCTGCTTGTCGACGGCTCGGGCGATGAGGCGACGGACGAGGCCGGGCGCGAACGCCTGCAGCCAGACGAGGTGGCGAAGCTTCGGCGGCACGAAGAGCGTTCGTCGGCCCCGCTCAATGGCGCGGATGATGCGGGCCGAGCAATCCTCGACCGTGACCGATTCGCGACTATGCTTTCGGGGAGCTTCGGAACGCTCGCCTCCCCCCGTGAAGGCGCGTGCCCGCAGTCCCGTCCCCGTAATCCACCCGGGCATCACATTGAGGATGCCGATTCGGTCGCCCATGTCGAACTCCAAGCCCTCCAGAAACCCGTTGAGGGCGT
>CAYRCA010000634.1:2364-2950 GCA_964422565.1 uncultured Acidobacteriota bacterium
GATGCGCAGCGCGTCGCTGAGGGCCTCCAGGGCGTGCTTCGAGGCGGCATAGCCGGTGTGGTGGGGCAGCGCCACCTCGCCCTGGAGGGAGGACACGGCCACAACGGTGCCGCGGGTGGCCAGCAGAGCGGGGAGTGCGGCGTGAACGCAGTAAACGGCGCCCAGGTAGTTCACCTCCATCAATCGGCGAAATACGGAAACATCGCGGAGTTCGTCGAAACGGGCCCACATACTGATCCCGGCGCACAGGATGAGGTAATCGAGACGGCCGAAGGTCGATACCGCCCGCTCGACGAGGGCGCGGCAGTCGGAGGCCGAGGTGACATCGGTGGGGACAACAACGAGCCGGTCGCGGGAGGGATCGATCCGGCGCGCTGTTTCCTCGAGTCCGGCCTCGTCGCGGTCGCCGAGGCCCAGGCGAAAGCCTCTCGAGGCCAGATCGCAAGCGAGTTGGCGTCCCAACCCGGAGGCCGCCCCCGTCACCACGGCAGTCTTTTCCATCGGACCTTTCCAATCCGGTCGATCGCGGATCCGGCTCCTATCCGGCGAGGAAATCAGCAAACAGCAGGCAGCGGGCGGCCGGATC
>CAYRCA010000635.1:0-2945 GCA_964422565.1 uncultured Acidobacteriota bacterium
ACGGACCTTCTTCTAACTCCTAACTCCTAACTCCTAACTCCTTGTTCGTAAACCCCGCCGAAACTTTATCGACGACGGCTTCGGTGACCTTGCCCGCAGCGTCCCAAAAGCGTTACCCTTGATTTTTTTGGTGTCGCATGAGGTCAAAAGCGAACCGAGACAACAATATGTTGCGGCTCCGCAGTCATACCGGGAAACCTCTCATGAAAATCTCAAACGTCGGAAAGTACTTCGCTCTTAGCGCGCTGATCGTCGCGGTTCCTTTAATTGCGCCAGCCTTTGGCCGGGACAATGAACTGCACGTGAAGTGCCTGGACCCGGACGGCGGCCCAATAAACCGGGTTCAGGTGTTCGTCCATGAGATCATCCAGAACGAGATGGACGGCAAGCGGTCCAACCGTCAGGGGGTCGTGGTCTTCGATAAGCTGGCCGATGGTCACTACCGGGTCTTCGCTCGCGAGAACGGCTTTGAGCCGGTCCTTGAGGAGTTTATTCACCTGGAGAACGGTGCCCGGGAATCGGTCACGCTGTCCTTTCAAAGCGGTGATTCGGAGCGGCCGCTGTACTTCGAGGATGAGGCGACCCAGCAGAGGGCGGCCCAACTCCTGCAGGAGGGAACCCAGGCCCTGCAGAACCAGCAGTTCGAGCAGGCGGAGGCCAAGCTGAAGGAGTCGATCGCGATCTATCCGGCTGAGCCGAACGCATTCCACAACTTGGGTCTGCTCTATCTCCAGACGGCGAATTGGGAGGAGGCGGAAGAAACCTTCCTGCGGCTTCAGGACCTCCTGAGGGTCTACATCGCCCTGGAGTCCCCCTCGAACCCGGTGTTTTCTCAGCAAAGTCGGAATATTGAGGATCTGATCGAATCGATCCCCCTCCAGCGGGTCGCCAAGGCCGCCGACGAGGCGATGCAGGCCGGCGACACCGAGGAGGCGCTGACCCAGCTCGAGCGGCTCGCCGAGATGCAGCCGGAGGATGCGAACGCCAACGTCTACTACACCATGGCCATCGCCCTGGTACAGGCGGACCGCCTCGACGATGCGGAGCAGCGGCTGGATGATGCCATCGCCCTGGATCCCGATGAGCCCGCGTTCAAGGAATTGCGGTCACGCATCGCCCAGGTCAAGGAGGCGCGTTGGGAGAACCAGTTGCGTTCGATGGTCGGAGAGATACAGTTGCTGAACCAGGAGGAGAAGTATACCGAGGCGCTCGCCCAAGGCAAAGAGGCTCTGGACAAGCTGCCCGAGGAGATGCGTGAGCTCCGAGCCATCGCCTGGGCGGAGGTTGCCCAGGCCCATCTTGCTCTGGAGCAATATAACGACGCTCTGGAGGCCTATCGCGCCAACCTCGAGCTGGCCGGCGAGCCGGTCGATGAGGGGCTGTTCACCATGGGGGAGGACTTCGTGCGGCGCGGCAGGCAGAGTGAAGCCCGCATGGCTTTCGAGAAGGTCCTCGAGATAAACCCGGATCACGCGGAGGCCCACTATCAGCTCGGCATGCACTACTACTACGAAGCGGGGGACACGGATCGGGCGAAGGCGATGCTCGAACGGTACCTGGAGATCGGAGAGAACGAGGCCAACCGTGACAACGCGAACAACGTCCTCGTGGTGATGCGGCTGGGATAGGTCGATCCGACACGTCCGACGACAAGGAGTAGGGGGATGAACAGGAGAACCTTCCTGGGCACCGGCGTATCGTTGGCGGCGACCGGCACTCTGGCCGGCGCAGCCGTGACTCGGACGGGCGGTCGCGAGTTCAAGCTCAAGTACGCGCCCCATTTCGGCATGTTCCGCCACCACGCGGGAGAGGACCTCATCGATCAGCTCAAGTTCATGGCCGACAAGGGATTCCGCGCCCTCGAGGACAACGGGATGAAGGCCCGGTCGGTCGAGGTGCAGGAGAGCATCGCCCGTGAGATGGAGCGTCTCAACATGGAGATGGGCGTGTTCGTGGCGGCGGCGGATTTTCGGAACGTGACCTTCGCCTCCTCAACGAGCGAGGCGCGGGAGAAAATCCTGGCCGACATCCGCGACTCCGTCGAGGTGGCGCGGCGGGTGAACGCCAAATGGTGCACGGTGGTGCCGGGTTGCTTCGATCCGGGGTTGGAATGGGATTATCAGACCGCCAACGTCATCGACAATCTGAAGTACTGTGTGGAGATCTGCGAACCGGCGGGCCTGGTCATGGTGTTGGAGCCGCTCAACGCCTATCGCGACCACCCCGGGCTTTTCCTGACCCGGATTCCCCAAGCTTACCAGATCTGCCGCGCCGTGGGCAGCCCCTCCTGCAAGATTCTCGACGACCTTTACCATCAGCAGATCACGGAAGGGAACCTCATCCCCAATATGGACCGCGCCTGGGAGGAGATCCCCTACTTTCAGATCGGGGATAATCCGGGGCGGAGAGAGCCGACGACGGGAGAGATCAACTACAAGAACATTTTTCGCCATATCCATTCGAAGGGATTTACCGGGATTCTGGGGATGGAGCACGGTTCGTCCCGACCGGGCGTCGAGGGCGAAAAGGCCTTGATCGAGGCCTATGTGGAGTGCGACAGCTTCGAACCGGGACCGTTGGCCGTCGCCTGACAGCGAGCGCTCACGAACCCGCTCGGGCTTTGCGGACGTCGCGTGGGGATTCTGATCCCCGTTCTTCGCCAGTTCTTCAGAGGTGGATAGGCGGCTACGTGCAAAGTTCTCCGCGAACCACCCGACCTGGAGACAGCCCGGAAGCCATGCGAAACAAAAAAACGTAAAACTCCCCTTTACGTTTCGACACGTTTGGGAGTATTATCTAAACGGCGCACCAGCCGTCAGGTTTGGTTGCGTCCCTCCACGGGGAAAGGGGACTTGGTCATGTCCCAACCAAGATCCCCTTTCCCCCTAAGCACCTTGTGGGACTCCGAATCGCTTTTCTGCAAGAATGGTGCCAACCTTGGCCGC
>CAYRCA010000636.1:0-2899 GCA_964422565.1 uncultured Acidobacteriota bacterium
CGGGCCGCCGCAGCGCCGCGCCGCGACTGGCGGACGACCTTGACGCCCGGACGCGCGCCGAGGGCGCCCGAACCGTCGTCCGATCCATCGTCGACCAGGATCACCTCATAGCGCGAACGGTCGACGCTCTGCCGCTCCAGGCCGTCCAGGCACCGCTCCAGGGTCGCCGCACCGTTGTGCACCGGAATGACTACGGAGTATTCCATGAATCAGATCTCACCACCGGGGCTGGAAGAACCCAAAACCTGAAACCTGGCACCGAGAACCGGGAACCCAGCCCCCCATTCACAGCTTGACGACGTTCTCGAACCGTCCCTTGAAGGCGTTGCGGGAGTCGAATATCAACCGGGCCGATCGCTGGACCATGGCGTAGTCCACGCTGGAGTGGTCCGTGGTCAGCACCACGATGTCGTACCCGGCCACGGCCCCGGGTGTGAGCTCGACCGAGCGCCGGGTGTTTCCGTCGAGGGAGGAGCCCTCGCCGCCGGGAGCCTCGAGCTCCGGCACATGGGGGTCGTGGTAATCGACCTCGGCCCCGTCGGCCTCCAGCAGCCGGATCATGTCCAGGGCGGGCGACTCCCGGGTGTCGCTGACATCCCGCTTGTAGGCCACCCCGAGGACCAGGATTCTCGATCCGTTGACCGGCTTGCGCCGCTGGTTCAAAGCCTTGGAGATCTTGTTCACACAGTATTCGGGCATCTCCGTGTTGATCTCGCTGGCCAGTTCGATGAAGCGCGCGTTGTAGTTCAGCGCCTTCAGCTTCCAGGACAGGTAGAGCGGATCGATGGGAATGCAGTGCCCGCCGAGACCGGGACCGGGGTAGAACGGCATGAAGCCGAACGGTTTGGTGGAGGCGGCCTCAATGACCTCCCACACGGAAACCCCCAGCTTGTCGCACATGACGGCGACTTCGTTCACCAGTCCAATGTTGACCACCCGGAAGGTGTTCTCCAGTAGCTTGACCATCTCCGCCGCCTGGGTCGAGGACACGGCCACGACGCGCTCGATCACCCGCTCGTACAGGTATCGGGCCATCTCCGTGCAGGCCGGCGTCGCCCCGCCGATCACCTTGGGAGTGTTCTTGGTCGTGAAGACCCGGTTGCCCGGATCCACGCGCTCCGGCGAGAAAGCGACAAATACGTCGCGACCGACCTCGAATCCGGCCTTCTCGATCTCGGGGCGCACGATCTCGTCGGTCGTACCCGGGTAGGTCGTGCTTTCCAGGACGACCAGCATGTCGTTGTGAAGGCGGGGGTAGATGCTCTCCACCGCCTGGGTCACGAAGCTGATATCCGGATCCCGGGTCTTCTTCAGGGGGGTGGGCACGCAGATGCTGACACAGTCGACCTCGGCAATGGGGTCGTACCGGGAAAAGGCCCGAAACTTGCCCGACGCGAGGGCCTCGCCGACCGCAGCGTCGCCGACGTCGAGCACATGGGATCGACCGCCGTTCAGGCCCTCGACCTTGGCGACGTCCACATCGATCCCGGAAACCCGAAAACCGCCGGCGACGAATTCCATCGCCAACGGCAGGCCGACGTATCCCAACCCCACCACGCCGATTCTCGCCTCGCGGCTCGCGATCCTCTCCTTCAACCCCATACACTCTCCCAATCCGATCTGTCGATTCGCCGGAAAGATCGCCCGGCGCCTGCCGTCATTATAACGGCCTTCGATGACCCGGCGGTTCACAGCTTGCGGTTCACAGTTCCGAGTTCAGAGTTCAGAGTTCACAGATCGGACCTGTCTGACGGATCGGACTTGTCGGACGTGTCTGGCCGGTCAGAACTCGGAACTGCGGAACTGTGAACCCGAAACTCCACCCCTCAACTCCGGCGGGCCCGCGGTCGCCGCCTCCCATCCCAGATATGCGCCGCCGACGACCGCGATCGCCATTCCCGCCGAAAAGTACTCCCCGATCAGGGAGATCGCCGCCAGCGAAACGAGCGCCCAGAGGAAGGGAATCCGGGCGGTCTCCCAGAGGGTCCGGCGGCCGTCGCCGAACTCCAGCCGGTGAAGCGCCACCGCCAGTCCCACCGCCACCCACCAGACCTGGCCCACCTTGGCGCCCAGGGGAATGGCGTCGGTGAACTGGAAGACGAACTGAGCCGCCAGCCCGCACATCAGGCCTTCGGCCAGCACGCGGTGGAGGGGGCGCTCGGTCCGCCGCCAAACCCGGAGAAGCAGAACTCCCGCCGCCGACCAGAGGGACAGCAGCGCCACCAACCCGGGAATCCCCAGATCCAGGGCGGTCTGCAGGACGAGGTTGTGGGCGTTGGCGATATCCTGGTCGGGGGCGATCAGAAACAGGGGATACAGGACGTGGACCACCTTCCGGAAGGTGTCCATCCCCATGCCGGTGAAGGGAAAATCCTGGATCCCGTAGCCGGCGCGGTTCCAGATCTCGATGCGGGCCTCGAGCCCGATCGACCCGGTGACCTCGTCGACGAAGTGGTCGAGATCGGTGACGCCTCGAATGGGCGCGACGAAGAGAAGAAGGAGAATCACCGCGGCCACCGCCCCCGGCACGAGCCACCGGAAGAGCCGGACCCTCAGAACCAGCCAGAGCAGCAAGGCCGCCGTCAAACCGATCCAGGCGCTCCGCGACTGACTGAGAAGCAGCACTCCCAGCAGCAACAGGGAACCCAGTCCGGCCGCCGCCAGGGCAACCCCGTGGAGACGCGGAACCACCAGCCGCCTTCGGAACAACGCCCAGGTCAGCAGGACCAGGAGAGGGATGAACAGAAGGAGCGTGCCGCCCACCGGATTCGGGTTGAATGCCCCTTCGAGGCCCGCCCACTCGTGAAACCGGGGGGGAAACAAACGGCCGAGCTCCCCCAGGAGGGGGAATTTCCGCGGCGACCATCGGGTCACGCCCAGGGTCACGACCCCGAAGGCC
>CAYRCA010000637.1:0-2897 GCA_964422565.1 uncultured Acidobacteriota bacterium
AGGGGGGCGGACGTTTCCCAGACCGAGAAACTCTGACCGCCACGTGTTCCGCGTTCGACCCGACGCCCGGAGGTCACCCCTTCCGTCCCCGCCGGCGCTTCCAGGCGCAGGCGGAAGGCGGCACGGCTGCCGGGCAGGTCAGGATACCAGCCAGAGCCGCCGGCAAGAAAGGTCCCCCGCGCCCCGATGGTTGCTGTTACCCCATAGGTCGGGTCCTCGCTGTGCACGGGATTCTCCGGGACAGGGTCACGAAAGACGCCGGAATAGCGAACGGTCAGCAGTACTTCACCCTTTCGCATGGCGGGTGGGATGGAAACACTCAGCCGGCCTTTCTGCCAGGCATATGCGGTCGGTCGGTCCGCCAGACTTACCATCTCGATGCGTACTTGCGGGGCCAGGTGCAGTACGACTTGCGAGTCACCACCAGGAACGATTGTCAGGGTATCGGTCGCCGTCAACCGGCCCGGTTCCGGCTGCAGGTTGAGGTGTAGGTCGTGGTGGAGAATCGCCGGTGCGGCCGTTGACGGCGGCGCCGGCAGGACAAACCACAACACGGCGAGAGCAGAAATGATGAGTCTTCGCCAGTTCATACACCTCATTATAGCCGATAAAGGAACCTTCGACAGAGCTGGAAACTTATGCTTATTTCAACCGCCGGCAAAGGTCGGACCGCTTGCCGCCGGTGAAAGCCGGACGTTGACCTTCCTTGCACCCCGCGGCGGAACCTACCTCTACTTCGACCCGCTGAACGAACCGGTCAACCGGGTGATGGGCCTCTACGGGGCGCCATGATCGCGCTGCCGGCAGCGGGCAGCACACCCTACAGCGACCCGACACCCTTGGTGCAGGGGCTGTTCGACGCCTTGGGCGACCAGGGGACGATGTCGGACTTCTTCCCGGGTGATGCGTGGGATCCAGCAAGGAGCTGGGTCTGGCTCTTTGCTGCCGTCGATCACAAGAAGAACGAGCTGGTGCGGAATCTCCCGGCGGGACAGAACATCGATCCGAGGTCTTCCTCGACGGATACCTGCCGCAATACTTTCTGCCCACCGGCAAGAGCGACTACTTTTCCTCCCACGATCCGGAGATCTTTCCGCACGGCAACATCGGGCAACCGGCCGTCATCCGCTCTCTGAATGCCGGCCTGGCCACTCACTCGCCGCATATCCACGGCACCCACCTGGCCCAGATCGCCGTCGATGGGGTGGTGGCCGAAAACCCCTTCTCCCTTGACACCTGGTCGCTGCCCCCGCTGGGACGGGTTGATCTGTTTCATCCGTTCGTCGCACCGCTCGATGCCTTTCCCTGGCCGCTGAGTAATATCCTCGAGTTTCCGATGCCCTTCACCATGCACTGTCACACGGTAATGTGGCAGACGGCGGCCGGTGGCAATTATCCGCAAGGAGCGGTCACCGATAGGGAAATCCGCAGCCCGCGTATTGGCGGGCCCGAGGCCTCGCAAGACGAGTTCCCCTTCTTCCGTGGAATGGATCCGGCCATGTTCAAACGGACCAGCTCTTCGGGGGGTGGATCCTCTGACAGCGGGTCGGAAGGCGGTGGACACGGATCTCACTGAAGCAGAGGCAAGACGGCTCAGGATTGGGGGCTGAATCATGGCTGATACGAATCTGCGACACGAAAAGGAACTTTCGGTGATTGTGCGTGACGAGGTGCATGAAGACCATGTCCTCTTCATCGATGCCGACGGCAAGCCGGTCACCGACCTCGACATGTTCGAGCGTTTTCCTGCAATTTCCCGGACTTGAATCCCGACACCCCTGACCGGGTGGAGCCCGAGATCGTCAACGAGCGGGAGCTCTTCGAGGACGATCTGCCGCTGCTGCCGGGGGGGCGGGAAATTCGCATCTTCGGCTTCAAGGAAACGGACGGCAAACCCATGTTTCCGGCGCCGACCATGCGCTGGGTGGAAGAGAAGGTGGTTCACTCCATCGTCAAAATGAGTAAGAACACCCACACCATCCACCATCACGGCATCGACGGCACCATCTTTAACGACGGGGTGGGCCACACCGGCTTCGAGGTCAGCGGCAGCTACACTCACCAGTTCAAACCGAGGGTCGCCGGCACCTACCTCTACCACTGCCACAAGAATACCGTGCTGCACTTCGAGATGGGGATGTACGGTTTTCTCATTGTCGATCCGCCGGTCGAAGGAGCGCCTTTTCAGGACGGCCGACGGGGCATGGTGCGCCGAATGAACGACATCGTGCCCTACGACGTCGAGGCTCTCTGGGCGGTGGACGAGTTCGATACCCGCTGGCACCGGCCCATCAACCATCAGGCCGGGCTCTCCTGTCCGTTCTATAACAGCAAGGATGTGAACAAGTTCGAGCCGACTGGGGACGACAATGTCGGTCTGCACGATTTCCGGCCCGATTTCTTTCTCATCTCCGGGGTGGCGTCCACGGGCACACCCATCGCCGATCCCCGGGTGGCGATACAGGCCGCCTGGGGCGACACCATTCTCATCCGGTTGCTCAATTCCGGTTATACGGTGCAGGAATACCTCTTTCCGGACCTGGATGTAGAGGTCGTCGGTGTCGTCGCGGCGTTTCCCTTGTAGACGTTCTGGGCGGTGAAATCGAGCATGTGGTCGTGGAACCAGTGGGTGCTCATCGTCTCGCGCAAGTCGCCGCGAATCTGGATATTGCCGTCCTGGCAAGTCTTTTTGGTCGGGTAGGAGTCGTTGACGAAGAGGGTCTCGCCCGGCGCACAGGGGAAGGCCGTCCGCGGGTCGCTGGCATTGGTGTTGATGCTGTCGTAGCCGGCGAGCTGAATCGGCCAGCGGTAGTCGTAGAACTGGCCGGGGTAGAAATAGGCATTGGTGTAGCCGTCGCTTTCGGACGGGTTGTGGCCGTTGTGTTCATGGGTGGAAA
>CAYRCA010000638.1:0-2881 GCA_964422565.1 uncultured Acidobacteriota bacterium
CCACGATGCGGCCGACGCGTTGGCGATCGCGTTGTGCCGGGCCCTCGGGGGGGCCACCCGCGGTCGTCGCACCCGCCGCTGGTCGGCGGCGGAGGTGCCCCGTTGAAATGGAGGCCGACGTCGGTGCGGTTCCAGTGGCCGGGAGGTTTCCGGCCGCTCTCAGGCCTCGGCCACCCCCCGGTCATCGCCGGCGTTCCCCTCGTATCGACCCACCTTGACGAGCGCAGGCCGAAGGAGCTGGTCTCCGAATCGGTATCCCCTCTGTACGATCTCAACCACCCGGTTGTCCTTTTCGGGACTCTCAACCGCCACGACAGTGAGGGCTTCGGCCACGTCGGGGTCGAACTCGTGGCCCAGATTCTCGACGGGTTCCACACCCCAGTTTCGCAATCTGGCCACGAGAAGGCTCAGGTTCAGGGCCACTCCGTCGCGGAGCGCCTCGAAGCTGGAGGCGTCAACCGCGCATTCCAGCGCCCGCTCGAAGTTGTCCACCACTTCCAAGAGGTCCCGCACGAGTTCGCCCCTGCCGCGCATGAGCCGCTCCTCCAACTGCCGGTTCAGCCGGGAACGGTAGGCCGCGTTCTCCTCATCCACGTGTGTAAGCTTCTCGCGCAGTTTCGCTTCAGCCGCTTCGGTTCGAGCCTTCAGTTCCTCGACAAACGAGGGGTACTTCGGCTCCGGGATCCCGGCGCGATCGGCCACCGAATCGTCGGTTGCCCAAAACCGTTTATCGGTTACCTGAAAGTCGGGCCCCTCGGCGTCGTGTTCGTCAGCCATAGCATTACCCGTGCACCGCCGCACCGCGCGCGAGGAACTTCGCCGGGCATGATGGAGTCAAGTGCGAACACGGCTGTCCTCTGGGGCGAACCCGCGGCGGAAGGAACCTCCCGCTCTCCCACGGTCGATCGCTACTTCTTATTAGAGCCCAGCGAATAGGCGGTCTGCCGACCCGTTCCCTGTCGTTTTACGGTACGGTCTTTAAGAAGTTCCTTGATCCTGAGGTTCCATGTCGACGGACTGACACCCGTAGCCGCGATAATGTCCGATTTTTGCATCGGCGTCTTGGCACCCGACAGCACGGAAACGATTCGATTGCGGGAATCCTTGGCCGAAATTCTGCCCGTTCCCGATTTGGCGGGAGCCCCGAACTTGAGGGACAAGGTATTCTCGCCCCGCTTCGCCCGGACACTCAGATCGATGCCCTCCCTTTCAGCGATATACTGAAAGGCCTTGCGGACCTTGATCAGCTTTTCGCCCTTCTCAAGGTCATAGTAGACATTGTTGTCACCCGCCGCAGGCAGCGCCTTAAGCAGGGTGTCCTTGTAAGTCTGATACTCTTCGCGATCAACCGGCGGTTTCACTTTGGGCTCGAATCTTAGCTTACCCATGTTTCCAGCACCTTCCTTCTTGTTGTCTCATTCTACCAAACTGCAATCAACAAGCCGCGAACTTGTGGCCGAATCCCTGAAGTCGATATTCTATACTCTTTCGCAGGGGCGATGTAAAGTGTCTTCGGCAATTTTCTCGAACAGAGCCGGCCAAGGTGGGATACGGTTCGCACGAGACAATCGTTATCGGTCGGGTCCCGGTCCGCTCTTGATTAGATCGGAGGGATTCTCCCCGATTGTTATAGATGTACCCGGCACGTTCGTCCCGGATATCGCGGTTTTGAAGTGTCGGGGAACGCGCGCCCTTCTGGAAGACGCGGCAACCGCGTCTTCAGTCGGCGATTCTGCGCAAAAGGGCCGCGGGAAAAGTCACGATCGACCAGAGAAGATCCAAGGCCGCGCCGACGGCAATTCCAAGTAGTCGAAAGGGTAGCAGCAGAATCCAGACGATGGGATAAAGCACCAGGGCGAGGATCGCCACCGGCCAGCAAAGAACCAGGAGGATGCACCAGAGAAGAAGCTTGACCATGTCTTGGGCTCCGATCTCGTAGTACGAGAAACTCGGCGCCTTTGTTCATTTCGGAGCGAGCCGGACACTCGAGGGAGAAAGAAAACCGACCGGAACACGGGTCTCACTACCAGCACCCCCCGAACCCAACACCCGTCGCCCGGAACCCGGCGAGCCCGATAAGCTGTACTGTTGGCGCGGGTGAAATCTCCATCCCACTCGACGGGGGTATCCGGCCCGGACGACCCGGACGACGCCCTTGTCATGTCCGGGCGGGCATCTTATATCCAAGGCTATGAATATGAATCGTTTGACGGAAAAGGTCCGCGAGGGGTTGAGCTCGGCACAGGCAATTTCGATGGAGAGGCGCCACACCGAGATCGACGTGGCGCATCTTCTGTACAGCCTTCTTCGCGAGGAAGGCGGCCTCGCCACCTCGATCCTGACGAAGGCCCAGGTCGAGCTTTCCTCCTTTGCGCAGCGGGTCGAGAAGCTGCTCGACGGGAAGCCGCGCCTGAGCGGCCCGGATCAGAGTCAGGTCTACCTCTCAGGGGCCTTGAACCGTCTCTTCGGGAACGCCGAACAGGAGGCGAAAAGCCTTCATGACGAGTACGTGTCGGTGGAACACCTTCTCCTCGCCATGAGCCGAGACAAGGAAGAGGTGGGGCAACTTTTCAGGGACACGGGCCTGACCCGCGAGAAGCTGATGGAGGTCTTGCGGGAGATTCGAGGGAATCAGCGGGTGACCGGCGAGAATCCGGAGGCGACCTATGAGGCGTTGGAGAAATATGGTCGGGACCTGACTCGGGAGGCCGCCTCCGGGCGGCTGGACCCGGTGATCGGCCGGGATGATGAAATCCGGCGCATCATGCAGGTTCTATCCCGGCGCACCAAGAACAATCCGGTGTTGATCGGCGATCCGGGGGTGAGGAAGACGGCGATTGCGGAGGGTCTCGCCCAGCGCATCGTCCGGGGCGACGTCCCC
>CAYRCA010000639.1:0-2864 GCA_964422565.1 uncultured Acidobacteriota bacterium
AGGATCTTCTCCCCCCACGCACGTTGGACTTGTCCGAACCGTCGAACTTGTCGCTGAGTCAGTACCCGAACCCCGGGACCGAAAACCCGAGCCCTATCCCCCCAACTGTTCGATCAGGGCCTTGGCGACCTCCGCGTTCTCCCCGACCGGGGCAATCTCGATGTATTTCCTCAATTCGGCGATGGCGCCGTCCATATCGTTGAGGCCAATCATCGTGATGCCCAGCTGGTAATGGGACTCGGCGTGACTGGGATCCAGCTCCACGGCCTTTCTCAACGCTTCCGCCGCCTGCTCGTTCTGACCCGCGTTGATATAGGTAACGCCCATGTTGTAGTAGCTGATAGCCGCTTCCTTCGGATTGAGCTGGCCAGCCAGCGAGGCGGCCCTCTCATACATCTCGCGGGCGCTCTCGGCGTCACCCATGGAGGAATAGATCGATCCCAGATTCTGCAGGTAGCCGGAGTTCTGAGGGTCCAGCTCGATGGCTCGGTTGTAGGCGGTTACAGCCCTGTCGTGCTGCTGGAGCCGCGCATAGGTGTTGGCCAGGTTGGCCCAGACGACGGGCTGCTCCTTCTCGATCTCGATCACCCGCTCGAAGGTGGCCGCGGCCTGCTCGAACTGGCCCGAGTTGTATAGCGTAACCGCCCGATCGAAATCGGACTGAACCTTCTCCATCCGTTCGGCTTGCCGCGCGGCCTCGGCCCGCTGACGCTCGAGCTCGGCCCTCTGTTCGTCGGTCATCTCAAAATCCAGGGCCTGGGCCTCTCCCTTGGAGAGTTTGAAGTTGATGATTCCCCGCTCGTCGTCCCTGGAGAAACCCGGTCGGATACCCTCGACGTAGTCGGTCCGATACCCCTCGGCCTCGGCGATCACCCGGTATGTCCCCTGCAAGTTGATTCCGGCGTGAATGTACCGGCCCCTCCTGTCGGTCTTGAGGGAGTACCTGCGGGGCGTGTCGATTCCCTCGATGCGTATCTCCACGCCCTGCAACGGCTCGTCGTTCTCGTCGACGACCTCGCCGGACACGAAACCCAATTGGGCCATGGCCGGGGACGCGGACCAGCTTAGGGCCAAAAGGAGGAAAACCAAGCTCAACGGAGTGACTCTAACTCTCATAATGTAGGCTCCTTAAACTGCGTGCTTGAGAGGGATGGACAAACTCACGAGGAGGAGAGGCAGCCTGTTCAAATGACCCGACCCAACGGAAGCCTGCGCTTGACTCTGAAACACTTGCCGGATCACTTCCGCGCTCCCTTGCGAGACGCATCGGCGGACAACCCATTGTCAACCTCCCAATTGTCAGGATCCAATTCGGAGGAAGAAGTTTTCCAAGTCCTTCATGTTATCGGCCACGGGGCATTTTGGCAAGCTCTTTAAAAACAGTTCCCCGTAACGCCTCGTCCACAACCGGCTGTCCAGGACGGCCAGGATACCGGTATCCCGACGAGATCGGATCAGCCGTCCCAATCCCTGCCGAAGCGTGATGACGGCCGAGGGGACGGTGTACGCAAAGAAAGGGTTGCGACCCTGCCGTTGGATGCGCTCGTTACGGGCCGACACCATCGGCTCCGTCGGCACGTGAAAAGGCAACTTGTCGATGACCACCGCCCGCAGCGCCTCCCCCTGGACGTCGACGCCCTGCCAGAAACTCGAAGTGGCGCAGAGGACCCCCCGGGGGGTGGACCTAAACTCTTCGAGAATTTGCGATTTCGGCTTCGTCCCCTGACACAGGAGCGCATACTCGCTCGAGGCGGCCAAGGCCCCGTAAACCCTCCGCATCTGCTGGGTGCTGGTGAAGAGCAGAAAGGCGTGCCCGTCGGTCAAGCGGAGTATGGCCCGAATCTGGCGGAGAAGGTGGAGGAAGTAGTCGGGCGCCTTGGGCTCCGGCATCCCGCGGGGGAGATACAGGACGGCCTGGCTCGGATAGTCAAACTCCCCCGGGACGATGACCTCCTCCGGCTCGGGAATGCCCAAACGCTCGCGTATGTATTCGAAGTTTCCCTCGGTGGTCAAGGTGGCCGACGTCAGGATCGTCGTGTCACATCGCTGAAACAGCCGCTCCCGGAGCAGCGGAGCGACGTCGATGGGAGTGAGGTGCAGGAACGCGCCTCGGGCCGTCCTCTCGAACCAGTAGACAAGCTCGGGGCTCTCCAGGCTGAAGAGCTCCTCGAGGATCGAGCAGCCGCGGTCAATCCTGCGGATCAGCGGGTCGGTGTCGTCTCCGGCGAACCGGCGCTGCGCCATTTCGTGGTAGATCGTCCGCAGGACCTCCTGAAGCCTGGCCGCCTCGCCGGAGAGCTCGTGCCGAAGATCGATGGTCCGATGGGTCCTCGGGCAGCGGTACCCACTCAGGGAGTGCCTGCCCTCAACCAGGGGCAGCCGGGCAAAAAGCTGTTCGGAAGCCTGCGCCAGTCGATCGATCAGACCCAGGGCGCCGGCCGCCCTTTCGTCCACCGAACGCCGCAGGGCGCGGCACAGGTCGGCCATCTGAAAGCTACTCAGCCGCCGTCCGAAATGCTCGGCGGCGATATCCTCCACCTCGTGGGCCTCATCCAGGACGAGAATCGCGAAATCGGGCAGAATCCGGCCGATCTCGTCACTCTCCAGGGCCAGATTGGCGAAGAAAAGGGCGTGGTTGACAACAATGAGGTCCGCCTCGAAAGCCTGCTGGCGCATGCGCGTGACGAAGCAGTCCTGAAACAGGGCGCACTTCTGCCCGGTGCAGGTATCGCTCCTGGCGTCGACCGAATCCCACAGGGGATCGTCATCCGCAAGCCAGGCCAACTCCGCCCGATCCCCGGTCGACGTGCGCCCCGTCCAGATCTCGAATGCCTCACGGTCGAAGCCGAATCCGTCACCCCGAA
>CAYRCA010000640.1:0-2859 GCA_964422565.1 uncultured Acidobacteriota bacterium
GAGAATCGAAGGAAGGGCGCCGCCGCCAGGGTTCGGGAGCGGTCGGTCGCCTTCAAGGGTTGGAAGACCAGCGATCGGGAGGAAATCGAACGACGGCGTCTGCGCGCGTCGCTGGAGTCCCTGGAGATCGAGGTTCTGGAGCCCCGGCAGCCTTTCTACGGAACCTTCCGGACCCGCTCCCGTTCCGGCGCGGGGTTCTACACCGTCGAAATCCGATCGCTCGACCAGTTGCTCAATTCCTGCGAATGCCCCGATTTCAGGGTCAACGGGCTGGGCACCTGCAAGCACATCGAAGCGGTCCTCGCCCGCCTGCGGCGGGGCCGCGTCCGTCTCTTCAGCCGGGCGGCCCGCGAGGGCTGTCCCCGCACCGAGATATTCCTTTCCTGGATGAACGGCGGCGGGACGCCTCAGGTGCGGGTCGCCTGGTCGGCGCGCAGCTCGGACGGCGCGAGGGAAACACTGACCCCCTTTTTCTCGGCGGGAAACGCGCTGCTGTCCGACCCGATGCACGGGCTACCCGCTTTGCGGCGCGTCCTGGAAGCGGCGCCCGAAGAGGTTCGAGCGGAAATTCGGATCGCGCGCGAGGTCGAGAACTGGGTGGACGAGTTGGGACGGCGCCAGCGCCAAGCCCACTCCAGGGAGGACTTCCTCCGGGACCTGGCGACCGGCAAGCGCGACTTGGACTTCCTTAAGCTTCCTTTATACCCCTACCAGCGGGAGGGAATGCTGCATCTCGCCTTCGGAGAGCGGACCCTGCTGGCCGACGATATGGGCCTGGGGAAAACCGTCCAGGCGGTGGCCGCCTGTGAACTGCTCCGCCGTCTTCGCGGAGTGGAGCGGGTCCTGGTCGTCGCACCCGTCTCCCTGAAGGCCGAGTGGGAAGAGCAGATCGCCAAGTTCACGGGATTGCCTTCCCTGCTGATCTGGGGTCCCCGGGGACAGCGGCTGAAGCTGTACCGGCAGTCTTCCTTTTTCTACCTTGCCAACTACGAACAGATCCGCGCCGACGCCGATGACATCAATCGAATCCTGGCGCCCGACGCGGTCATTCTGGATGAAGCCCAGCGCATCAAGAACTGGCAGACGAAGACGGCCAAGGCGGTCAAACGCTTGTCGAGTCCTTACGCCTTCGTTCTGACCGGAACGCCGCTGGAGAACCGGATCGACGAGATCTACTCCATCGTGGATTTCCTCGACCCCCGGGTCTTGGGACCGTTGTTTCGCTTCAACCGCGAGTTCTACGAGTTGGACGAAAAAGGCCGGCCCCGGGGCTACAAGAATCTCGACGAGCTGCGCAGGCGGATTCGCCCTCTGATGCTGCGGCGGCGCAAGGAGGAGGTAGAGGACCAACTCCCGGCACGAACGGTGAACAACTTCTTCGTGGAGATGGAGGCCGAACAGCGCGTCCGCTACGAGGAGTACAGCATGCGTGTGGCCCGGCTGCTGGCGGTCACCAAACGCCGGCCCCTGACGCGGGAGGAAGCGGAGAAGCTGCAGAAATGGCTGGCCTGCATGCGCATGATCTGCGACACTCCCTACATCCTGGACGATGAGTGCCGCGTTTCGCCCAAGCTCGACGAACTGGAAAGCATCCTCGAAGAGGTTCTGGAGTCCCCGGAGTCGAAGGTGCTGATTTTCTCCGAGTGGGAACGGATGCTCCATCTGGTCCGGGAACTGGCCTCGGAGATGGGCTTGAGCTTCGCGTGGCACACGGGCTCGGTTCCACAGCCGGCGCGCCGCGAGCAGATCCGCCGCTTCAAGACGGAGGGCGACTGCCGTCTCTTTCTGTCCACCGATTGCGGGAGCACGGGTCTGAACCTCCAGGCCGCGAACGTCGTCGTCAACCTGGACCTTCCCTGGAACCCGGCCAAACTCGAGCAACGGATCGCCCGGGCTTGGCGCAAACACCAGACGAGAGGGGTGACGGTCATTAATCTGATCTGCCAGGACAGCATCGAACATCGCATGCTGGGTCTGCTGGCGCAGAAACAGCAACTTGCGGACCGGTTGCTCGACGGACGCGGAGATTTGACGTCGATGTCGCTCCCCTCGGGACGCTCGGCCTTCATCGATCGTCTGGAAGAGCTTATGGGATTGGACCTGCGCGGAATCTCGGCCCCCCGACCGAAGAAGGGACGAGCCCGTCCCGCGCCGGTGGACAATCCCTTCGCGGTTTTTCGCGACGACCTGCTGGCTCGTCTCCCCGAGCGCGTATTGCTGGTGGAATCCCATGCGAATGGGGGGAATCGGGGCAAGCTCCTGGTCGTCGTCGATCGGGATGCGGAGCCCTTACGGCCGCTCGCCGGGCGGCTGTTGCGGGACAGCTTCCCGGGGGAAGCCGGCGAACCCGCTCTGGAACTGCTGGATCGAGCCACCTATGAAACCATCCAGCGGCTCATCCGAGAGGGTTTCCTCCAGCCGAACGGCACGCCCGGTCGCACGATCCACCGTCATCCCCTGTTCGACAAGAGCCGGTCGGAGATCGTGCAGCGGCGGAAAGCCGAAGCCCAAGAGCTCCTTTCTCTGGCGGAGCGGAAAATGCGAATGGCGGAACTGCTGGCCGAGGGCGGGTTCGCTGTCGAGGCGCTACCTCCGGCTTCCGAGGCTGTGGAGGGAGCTCTGCGGGCGTTGAGCGTGTTCCACGGGGAAGAGATAGCTTCCGAATCCGGGACGGAGGCGGTTTTGCACGCTCTCGAAGCGCGGCTGATCGCCCGCCGGGCCTTGCCGGAGACGGCGACCGCCGCGAGGGCGCAAATCCGGGAGGCGATCCGGCGGTCGAGTCCGACGGAGGAAATCCCCGGGCATCTCTTGCCGGCCGGTCGCCGTATCCTCGAACACGTTCTGACGGTACTGAACCAG
>CAYRCA010000641.1:0-2851 GCA_964422565.1 uncultured Acidobacteriota bacterium
AATAGATGCAGTCCGTACGGCTTCGGCCGATTGACTGTCGGCCGGCCGGTTGACTTGCCGGATACCCGTACACTACACTAGTTTTGCGGAGCGGATATGCCTAATCTGGGTTTTCCCGAACTTGTTGTCATTTTTGTGATCGCTCTCCTCGTCTTCGGTCCTCGGAAGCTGCCCGAGTTGGGTCGTTCTCTGGGAAAGAGTCTCGCCGAGTTTAAACGGGCGACCAACGAGTTGAAGCGGACGTGGGAAGAAGAAGTCAAGGCCGAAGAAGAGGAAATCAAGAAGATTCAGCGCGACCTGAACTCCTGAGCGTGAGATCCTTCCTCGACAACACCCCTCGATGAACGAATCCAGCAAGCCCCCGAACGGAGACTCGCCGGGCTCCGAAGGCCCCTCCGAGAGTTCCGGCGATTCGGAAGTCAAAGATCCCACGGGTCCATCCCCGGAGAAGGCGCCCCCGGGAGGGAAGCCCCCCGCTCCCCCGGGGTCGACCCGCTTCGGGCGCTCCGGCGACGCCGACGATCCGGAAGAGGCCGAACTCGGGGGGCGGATGACTTTCCTCGAACACCTGGATGAACTTCGCCGGCGGATACTCCGGTCGGTTCTCTCCATCATCGTCACCTTTGTCGTGGCCTGGATCTTCCACGAGGACATCTACCACTTCATCTCGGTGCCGATTCTGAACGTGGTGGACAAGCTGGTCGTCATCAAACCGACCGAGCCGTTCACCATCTACCTGAAGGTCTCCTTCATGGCGGCGGTTTTTCTGGCCGCTCCCTTCATCCTGGGACAGGTCTGGATGTTCGTGGCGCCGGGCCTTTACCGGAACGAAAAACGGTTCGCCCTGCCCTTCCTGTTCGGTTCCACCATTCTCTTCATTCTGGGAGGGATGTTTTCCTACTACGTCGTCCTTCCGCCCGCCCTCAACTTCCTGCTGGTTCAGTTCGGCAGGGAGTTCCAGCCGATGATCACGGCCGTCGAATACTATGACTTCGCTCTGATCATCATCCTGGGCATGGGCGTCATTTTCCAGATGCCCATCCTGGTGGCTTTCCTGAGCATTTTCGGTATGGTTACCCCGGGGTTCCTCTGGCGCAACTTTCGGTACGCCTTTCTGATCATCACGATTATCGCCGCCGTCGTATCGCCGACCACCGACGCCTTCAATCTCTTCCTGTGGAGCGGTCCCATGGTCGTACTCTACACCCTGAGTATCGGAGTCTCCTGGGTCTTCCAGCGGCGCCGCAAGAAGGACGAGGAGTCCCGATAGTCGGCAAGGGGGAGCCGGGCCTTGGGTCCTCGGGTTCCTGCCGGACTTGTCCGACCCGTCCGACCGGTCAGAACAGCTCCCACCACCACCCCCGATCCCAGAGCTCAGCCCCTGTGCAGCGCCGCGAACAGGGCACCTGCAAGGGTCCGCTCAGGACCCGACAGGAACATCACTCGCCTTCCAGGCGCCTTTCAATCTTCGCCCAGGAGTCCCGTAGACCGAGGATGCGGTTGAAGACCGGACGACCGGGCTGCGAATCGATCGGATCCGCACTGAAGTAACCCAGCCGTTCGAACTGAAACCGCTGTCCCGGCTCCGCGTCTCCCAGACCCGGCTCCAACCGGCAATCCTCGAGCGCCTCAAGCGAGTCGGGATTCAGAAAGTTCTTGAAATCTTCCTCGACAGGATTCGGCTTGGTGAACAGCCGGTCGTAGAGCCGAACCTCCGCGCGCAGCGAATGGCGGGCCGAGACCCAGTGGATCGTTCCCCGCACCTTCCTTCCGTCGGGCGCGTCGCCTCCCCGGGTGGTCGGGTCGTAGGTGCAGCGCAACTCTAAAACTTCTCCCGTATGGGGGTCCGTCACGACATTGACGCAGGTGATGAAATAGGCGTAACGCAGCCTGACCTCCCGGCCCGGAGCCAGACGGAAAAACTTCCGGGGCGGGTCCAGCCGGAAATCGTCCCGCTCGATGTACAGCTCGCGCGAAAAAGGGACCTCGCGGGTTCCCATGGCGGAATCCTCGGGATTGTTGATCGCCTCCAGAGTCTCCCCGCGATCCTCGGGATAATTTACGATCACGATTTTGAGCGGCTTCAGGACCGCCATCGCCCGGGGGGCGGTCAGGTTCAGATCTTCCCGGATCGTGTGCTCCAGGAGAGCCACATCCACGACGCTGTCTCGTTTCGCCACCCCGATGATGTCGCAGAACCGGCGGATGGACTCGGGGGGAACGCCTCGGCGGCGCAGGCCCGATATGGTCGGCATGCGCGGATCGTCCCAGCCCGAGACATAGCGTCCCTGGACCAGCTCCAGAAGCCGCCGCTTGCTCAGGACGGTGTAACTCAGCTTGAGGCGGGCAAACTCGATCTGCCGAGGGTGATAAACCTTCAGTTCGTCCAGAAACCAGTCGTAAAGGGGCCGGTGATCCTCGAACTCCAGGGTACAGATGGAATGGGTGATTCCCTCGATCGAGTCGGACAGACAGTGGGCATAGTCATACATGGGATAGATACACCACCGATCACCCGTCCGATGGTGGGACTCGTGTTTGATGCGATAGATCGTCGGGTCTCGGAGGTTCAGGTTGGGAGATGCCATGTCGATTCTCGCCCGAAGCACATGCGCCCCGTCCGGGAACTCACCGGCACGCATGCGCCGGAACAGGTCCAGATTCTCCTCCACCGTTCGATTTCGGTAGGGACTGTCCCTTCCCGGTTCGGTCAGCGTGCCCCGGTACTCCCGAATCTCGTCGGGGCCGAGGCTGCAGACGTAAGCCTTGCCCTCCCGGATCAGCTGTTCGGCGTACTCGTACATCTTCGCGAAGTAGTCGGACGCGTAGTACATCCGATCCTCCCAGTCGA
>CAYRCA010000642.1:0-2848 GCA_964422565.1 uncultured Acidobacteriota bacterium
TCATCGGCCACCGGCTCAAACAATCCGGAATGCGCTGGACCGTCCGAGGCGCTAAACCATTAAGGAGTTCCCCCGGCTCTGCCGGGGAGGCAGCCGAAGTTTGACATTTGCGGGAATCTGATTGAGAACTCCCCTTCGTGAGCCGCTCAAAGCCGCACGAAAGGGAGTTCAATGACGAACTACAAGAGTCTACAGCACACGAAGTGGGAGTGTAAGTACCATATAGTTTTCATTCCGAAATACCGGAGGAAGGCGATCTACGGGACGCTGCGGCGGGAACTGGGCGGGGTGTTCCGGCAGTTGGCGTTGCAGAAGGAGAGCGAGATCGAGGAGGGGCACCTGCGGATGGACCCCGTACACATGATGATCTCGATCCCGCCGAAGTACTCGGTGGCCCAGGTGGTGGGGTACATGAAGGGGAAGAGCGCGATTTACATTGCGCGGAACTTCGCGGAGAGGCGACGGAATTTTGTGGGCGAGCATTTCTGGGCTCGGGGGTACTTTGTGTCCACGGTGGGTCGAGACGAAGCGCCTGAACCGCTACGCCTACGTGCTGAACGATCCGGTGAAATCCAACGAAACTCTCGTGACGGATGTGCGCTCTCTCGTAGTTCTCTCCGATCGGAGTCTTCTGCCGTATACTGGAGCGCGGGAGATCGGAACATGAGGGGTATCGATTTCGTGGTTGACGAAGCTGGAGAACGGAAAGCCGTGCTCATCGATCTGGCGGAGTATGGGGAACTCTGGGAAGACTTCTACGACGCCGTTCTGGCCAAACAACGGGAGCGGGAGCCTCGGGAGACACTGGCGGAGGTGAAGGAGAAGCTGGGCCTCTCCGGTGGCTGATTACGACATCACCTTCGCGCGATCGGCTCGGAGAGAGCTGGCGGGGATGGAGCGGAAAACGGCCCAACGAATTCTACGGAGGATCGAGGATCTGGCGGACGATCCCCGCCCCCCCGGATGTCGGAAGCTCCAGGGAGGAGGCGAGCTATGGCGAATCCGGCTGGGCGAGTATCGAGTCGTCTATTCTGTGGACGACGGCGCCGGAATAATCGACATCATCGCGGTTCGTCACCGTCGTGATGTCTATCGCTGAATCCGGGACGATCAAGGCGCAAGAACCTCGCCGGTATGCCCTTTTCCATCGAGGGCACCCACAACTTGGCGGGGAATCGTCGATTCCCGGGACCGGACGAAGGACGTCCGGTTCGCGTCCGACGCGAACCGGATCACGCAGACGGGGGGCGGCTCGGCGACGATACCGAACCACAGCCCCGGACGAACCCTCGGATCAGCTTTGGCCAAGCGCCGCGGCCCTGGAAGCCTACCCAAACGCGTTTCGCTCAGGCAATGGGCATCACAGTGTGCACACCCTGCGCAATTGGGAGCAGGGTCGCCGGCGGCCCGAGGAACCGGCTATTGCGCTGTTGCGCATCGCCGCCCGACACCCGCGCATCATTCGCGAGAACATTGAGTCCGCGGCGTGAATCCCGTGCCCGGGTGGCCGACACGGCCTTCAAGGCGACGCGCTTCGTGGCCGGAGGGACGGCTCCGAGTAGTCCGCCGCGCCGTCGCCCGGTTGTTCGTCCCCACCGTCGGGTTCATCGTCGGCGCCGCGCCGGTGGCGCACCGCTTCCTCCGGTTGCCCCGGCGGTCGTACTCGAACGTCATCGACCCCAGCCCGTTCGAGGTGAACAGCGCGATAGACGGCACGCCCCACGGCGTCGGAGCCTTGCCCGTACTTTCCGCCCGTTTCGGCGTCTTCGAACCGATCATTCGTCTTCGGAATCCTCGAAGTCGTTGTCGCCGAGCTCGCCGTCCTCCGCGTCATCGACCTCGTCGTCGTCGCTCAGGTAGATTCCCGCCAGCAGGTAGATGAGAACTCCGGCAGCCATGATGACGACGGCTCCGGTCCGACGCCCTTCCGCCACCCCTCCCGTCATCAGGCGCAAGGCCGTCAGAGCGGCCGCGCCCCCGCCCAGGATCTGCAACATCGTCCGAAAAAAGCCTTTTCCCGGCCGACCCTCCAGGACCCGGTCCATCTCGTGCGAGAATTGGGTGCCGTAGAGGTGCGCCCATTCCCCCGCCTCTTTCCCCCGCGCGTATTTCGCCAAGACGGCGGGCGAGGGCAGCGGTTGGTTCTGCTGAATCCATCGCCAGTGCTTCGAGACGGCGCGGGCCACCGTAGCGCAGTAGACAGGGTAGCCGAATATGCAGCAGACGATGGCTGTCAGGAGGAAGGCCAAGAAAGGGTCGTCTACAACTTGCCCCTTTAACCGAGGCCAAGTGTATCCCAGGCTGGTCAGGACCGAGCCGAACACCGCCGCCCCCGGAACCGGCGCAACATATTTCAGGACGGCCAGCCTCCCCCTCCCGCTGTTGAGAAAAGCGACCGCCCGCAGCTCCCCCGGCGTCAGAGCCGCGAATGGCTTGGGGGCGTAGACGTTGTCCCAGAAAAGATTGAGCGGCTTCCACAAGAAGTAGCCCACCGCAAAAAGGGAACCGGCGCACCCGCCCAGCGCGGTCCAGACCAGATTCACCACCAAGTGTCCAGAGATGAAGGGAATGACGAGACAAAAAGCGTAGCCGAGGAGGACCACAAACAAGGTCCCGGTGCCTTGGACGACCGCCGGGAGGCTCTCGATTTCCCCGGTCGAGGCGGGTCGCTCTTCAAGCACGCGGCACCTCAGTCCTTGTCGTCGAGAATGTCGATGACGCGAATCTCCGTGATCCGGACGTCGGGTCGAAGACCGCTCGCCCGAGCCTCGGCCTCGATCAAGGCCATCCGGTAACTCGCCAACTCCGAGAAGGCGTACGCCGGCATCATGTCGCGCCACGCCATATG
>CAYRCA010000643.1:0-2840 GCA_964422565.1 uncultured Acidobacteriota bacterium
TTGGGGCCACTGTGAGCCGTGCGTTCCCACGACTGCCGGCGGAGGGCCGCCCGCCCATCCCCGAGCGTGACGGCGGAGCGCCGCGGTCGATGGTGGAGGTCCCAACGGGCGACCGATTCGAAATGTGGGCCCGGGAGAGGACCTGGGAGGGGGCGGGTCGGGTCACGGACACTCTCGAGGGCGAGGAGGTTGGGGAGAAGCGGAGAGAAGTTCACCTGAGGTGGATGGCCGCCCGGCTTGAGGGAAGGACCCAAGACTTGGTTCAGGCCGCTCTGGCCGCCCAGGAGATCGCACAGGCTGCGGCCGGCACCCTTGGGAGCAAGCCGGATGTCCCGGGCATCGCCGTTTCGAAGAAGAGCGGGAGCAGGTTGAAGCGCCTGGACCTGACCTCTGAGGTTCGAATTCCGGGAGATCTGGACGGTCGGGTCGTGGCCCAAGTGAACACCGATCAGATGTTGGCGTCGATTCTATCGCCTGCCCGTCGCGGGCGGGGCGAAGTGCCGTTCGCCATGGACCAGGAGGGGAGGATTTACACCCAGAGCCCCGAGGACTTGGAGATTCTCGACCAACTCCGGTCGCGCTGGGAGGGTTTTCCCTCGCTGGTCCATGCCCCCGACGACTGGATGGCCGTTGTCCGGATCGAAGAGACCACGGGAATGGCTTTCGGAATCGCCCGCCCGCTGCGGGACGGGTTGCTGGAGATTCGTCGCGCGGCCGTCCGCAATCTGGGATACGGCATGGGAATGGTGGGGCTGGCCCTGCTGGGAATCCTGCCGCTGTCGCGGCGTATGACACGCAACCTGACGGTCCTGACCCTGGGGGCAGAGAAGCTCGCCCAAGGCGATCTGGACGCCCGCGTGCCAATTCACTCCAGCGATGAGTTCGGACAGCTCGGCGAGTCGTTCAACCAGATGGCGGCGGAGTTGAAGGTCCATCAAGCCCGACTTGTCGAGCGCGAGAGACTCCGCAGGGAATTGGAGATCAGCCGTGAGATCCAGCGGGAGATGCTTCCCCGGTCGCCCCTCCGATCCCCCTTCGCCGAAGTTCAGGGCGTGTCGATTCCGGCCCGCGAGGTCGGCGGCGACTTCTTCAACTACTTCCCCCTCCCCGGGGGCCGAATGGCCATCCTGATCGGGGACGTATCGGGCAAGGGCGTGCCGGCCGCTCTGCTCATGGCGAACATCCAGGCCTCCCTCCGGGCTCGTCTTCCAGTGACGGACGATTTGGTCCCGCTGGCCGATCAGCTGGACCGCGAGATCAGCGAGTCCACTCCCACTGAGGCTTACCTCACCCTGTTTCTCGGAATCCTGGACGCCGAGGCGAAGGTGCTGCGCTGGCTGAACGCGGGCCACAACACCCAGTACGTCCTACGGAGCGACGGAAGCCTCGAAAAGATGGCGTCCACCGGTCGTCCCCTCGGTCTGCTTCCGGGCGGTCGCTTCGAGGAGCGAACCCTGCGGCTCGTGGAGGGAGACGCCATTTTTCTCTACACCGACGGGCTGGTGGATGCCGAGAACGCCGGCGCCGACGAATTCGGCGTCTTGCGTCTTGAGCGGATTCTGGTTGAAGAGAGAGGCTCCGACGTCGAACGCGTGCTGGCTCGGATCGAGGAGGAGGTACTGAGTTACCGCGCCGGCGCCGAGTCAAATGACGACACCACCATGGTCCTGTTGAGGACCGGTCCAGGGGAAGGAGGGGTATGAGCGCTTGAGTTTCGGGTTTCGATGGATTGTAGGGGTTTCCTGTTCGGAGGGTGCCGAAAACTGCCGGCGGGCCGCCAGCGGTACTTTCCCGGGTCCTTCCATATTCGGACCCCGGACGCCGACTCCAATCCCCAGCCCCGTCGCTCGTGACCTAAGTCATCGCCGGGCGGATCCGGGAACGCTATGGTTCGGGCCTTGGGAATGGAGGCTCGACCAGGCGCCAAGAGAATCCGGAAGAGACGACGCGACGATTCCTCGCAAAGCTATCGCTCCGCGTTCCAGATCGCCTTCCTGGCCTGGAATCTCTGGATCGGTCTGCAGTTCTATCTGTGGGTTCGATACTACGAGAGCGGGGGCCAGGGTTGGGCCGTCAGCCGTCCGCCGGGCGTCGAGGGATGGCTGCCCATCGCCTCCCTCATGAACCTCAAGGCCTGGGTCTCCGGCGGAGGGCTCACCGAGATCCACGCCGCTGGAGTGTTCCTGTTGGTCGCGTTTCTCGCCATTTCCTTCGTGGCGAGGAAATCCTTCTGCGGCTGGCTCTGTCCCATCGGAACCCTTTCCGAGGCACTTTGGCAGACGGGCGAACACATTTTCGGCAAGACCTGGCGTCCGCCCAAGTGGCTGGACTGGCCGTTGAGAAGCCTGAAATATCTTCTGCTGGCGTTCTTCGTCCACGCCATCCTGCTGATGCCGGTGGCGGCGATCCGAGTGTTCCTGGACGGACCGTACGGGATCGTGGCCGATGTGAAGATGCTCCGTTTCTTCCGGCAAATTTCGCTCACCGCCGCGCTCGTCCCCGTGGTTCTCATCCTCCTTTCAGTGGTCATCAAGAACTTCTGGTGCCGGTATCTCTGCCCCTATGGAGCTTTGATGGGTCTGGCCGCTCTCCCGAGCCCGCTGGGGATTCGAAGGGATCCGGACCTGTGCATCGACTGCGGCAAGTGCACCGACGCCTGCCCCTCCCTGCTGCCGGTGGCGCGGCTCACGGCGGTGCGCTCTCCCGAATGCACGGCCTGCTTTTTGTGCGTTTCGGCGTGCCCCGCCGCGGGCGCGCTCGAACTTCGATCCGGGCGTGGGCGGCGGGTGCCCGCCTGGAAGGTCGGGTTGACCATCGCCGTCCTCTTCCTGGGCGTTGTG
>CAYRCA010000644.1:0-2836 GCA_964422565.1 uncultured Acidobacteriota bacterium
GAGGAAGGGGAGGAGGGCGAAGCATGACTGCCTGGAGCGAAAACGCACGGGCCGTGACGAAGAGCGATGCGACACGCAGGGACTTCATCAGGACGACAGCCGCCGGTTCGGTGGGCGCCGTGATGGTGCCCCACGTGTTGACCCCGGCCGCCCGCGCGGAATCGGGAAATGAAGAAACCCCGTGGTACCGACGAACCCTCAGATGGGGCCAGACCAACATCAGTGAGGAGGACCCCGCGAGTTACGACGTCGCCTGGTGGAGGCAACACTGGAGAAGGACCAGGACCCAGGGACTGGTGATCAACGCTGGCGGGATCGTGGCCTATTATCCGAGCAGGTTCTCAATGCACTACCGCGCTGAATATCTGGAGAACCGGGATCTCTACGGGGAGTTGACGAGGGCCGCTCACGAGGACGGACTGGTCGTACTGGCGCGCATGGATTCCAACCGGGCTCGCGAGGAGTTCTATCGCGCCCACCCGGACTGGTTCGCCCGAGACATCAACGGAGAACCGTACCGGGCCGCCGAGCGATATATCAGCTGCATCGACAGCCCCTACTACGAGGAATACCTCCTCGATGTGGTTCGGGAGATCATCGCCTGGGAGAAACCGGAGGGATTCACCGACAACAGCTGGAGCGGGCTCGGCCAGGACGAGATCTGCTATTGCGAATACTCCCGCGGGAGTTTTCGGCGGGCGACCGGCAGGGAACTTCCCTCGAAAAAGGATTGGGACGATCCCGACTATCGGCAGTGGATCAAGTGGAGCTACAAGCGGCGCCTGGAGGTCTGGGATTTGAACAACCGCGCGATGCGGGAAGCCGGCGGACCCGACTGTCTGTGGCTCGGTATGATCGGAGGGGACTTCATCTCGCAGGGAAGGCGGTTCCGCGATATCAAGGCGCTGTTGGAGCGGAGTGAAATGGTCATGCTGGACGATCAGAGCCGCAGCGACGGCATCGGCTTTCTCGGAAATTCGGAGATGGGCAAGCGCCTGCACGGCGTGCTGGGATGGGAGAAGAACATTCCGGAGAGCATGGCCACCTATCAGAGGTCTCCGACCTTCCGAAAGTCGGCCGCCTCGAAGCCGGAAGCGAGGATGTGGATGTACGCCGGCTTCGCCGGAGGCATCCAGCCCTGGTGGCATCACGTGGGAGCCTTTCAGTGGGACCGGCGGCAGTTTCAGACCGCCATGCCGGTGTACGACTGGTACGAGAAGAATGAAGGCTACCTGGTGAATCGACGGCCCGTGGCGACCGTCGGCGTCGTCTATTCCCAGGAGAACGCGGATTTTTACGGACGGGACGACGCCAGAGAACGGGTGGCTTTCCCGTATTACGGCATCGTCCAAGCCCTGGTGCGGGCGCGCATTCCCTACATTCCGGTCCACGCCGATCACATCGAGCGGGACGGCCGGGAGCTTTCCCTGCTGATCCTGCCCGGTCTCGGCGCCATGACGGAAACCCAGATCGTGGGGATTCGCCGGTTTGTCGAAGGGGGCGGCGGCTTGCTGGCCACTGGCGAAACCAGCCTCTACGACGAGTGGGGAGACCCGAGGGCCGACTTCGCCCTGGCGGATGTGCTGGGCGTCCGTTTCACGGGGAAGCGGCACGGCTCCCTCGGGGTGGCCCAGACCTGGGGAGGCGGAGATCACACCTACCTGCGCCTGCTTCCGGACCTCGGCGGAGAGGTGTACGGTCCCGTCTCGGGCGCGGAGCCGGTCGTCTCGCGGCCGCGACACCCGGTACTGAAGGGCTTTGAGGAGACCGACATCCTGCCTTTCGGCGGATGGCTGTTGGAAGTCGCTCCCCAGGACGATACCGAAGTTCCCGTGACGTTCATTCCCGATTTTCCGGCCTATCCTCCGGAGATCAGCTGGATGCGCGAGCCGCGGACCGACATTCCCGGACTCGTGCTGAGGGATTCGGCCGGAGGAGGCGGGCGGCGGGCGTACTTCGCCGCCGATCTGGATCGGCGGTTCTTCCGGGACAACCTGCCGGATCATGGCGATTTGCTGAGGAACGTGGTCAGGTGGGCCGCCGGGAAGGAGATCCCCCTCCAGGTGAAAGGTACGGGTCTGATCGACTGCCATCTCTATCGACAGCCGGACCGCCTCGTCCTGCACTTGGTGAATCTCACCAGCGCCGGGACCTGGCGATCTCCGGTTCACGAATTGATCTCCGTCGGCCCGCTGGAGATCGGCGTGAAGATCCCCCGGGAGGTTCACGGTCGTGCGGTGCGGTATCTCGTGTCGGGAGAGAGGAAACCCGTGGCCCGGCGCGGCGACTGGGCCATTTTCGAAGTGGCTTCATTGACCGACCACGAGATTGCCGTGGTCGAGTGAGATCGGTGCACCCGAATCCAGGACCAGGCTGATCGTCGGCGCGAGCGTTCAGTCGCTTGCGGGAATTCCTTGGAACCAGAATTCCTCCGTCTCGACCGATTCAGCATCGCGCAGCACACCTTTGAGGTTCGGGTAGAGGCTCATCGGAGGGATGATCAGCTCCATCCGGCTGGCGCGACGGGGTGGTAGGATTCGGGGATGAGGTCTTTGCCGGTCGATGGTTGAGGACGGCTGAAATGAACGAATCCACCCCGCGCTACTGGGAGGTCTTCTTGGAGGTATTCGAAGCTCTGCCCCGCCAAGGCCCGGGCCGTCGCGACTGCGCCGCAAGGGCCTTCGATCTCTGCCGGGGCCTGCCGCCGGCGCCGGCCGTGCTGGACCTGGGCTGCGGGGGGGGCGCACAGACACTTCACCTCGCCGATCTCGTCTCCGGGAATATCGTCGCCGTGGACCGTCATGTTCCCTTCGTCGAGCGACTCCGTCGGACGGTG
>CAYRCA010000645.1:0-2832 GCA_964422565.1 uncultured Acidobacteriota bacterium
CAGAAGGCGGGCGGAATTCGTCTCGAGCGTTATCCGCGCTTCGCGAAACGCCTTCGCGCAGTCGGCGCACTCCTCGGTGTGCCCTCGATCCAAACCTTCGAGACCGCCAAGCCCGGCGGCCCAATCGTCCAGGATCGCTCGGTTCTCGTCACAAGCCGACATGAGTCGTCTCCCTTAAATCCGCCAGCGACTGCCGCAAATTCGCCAAGGCGTTGTGGAGGGTCGATTTCACGCCGCCGCAGGTCAGGCCGACCGTCTCGGCGATCTCCTCCAGGCTCAACTCACCCAACAATCGCAACTCCACCACCTCCCGCTGCCTGGGAGGCAACAGCCGGATCGACGTCTCGACTCGTCGCCGGATTTCGCTTCGCAAGACGTTCACCTCCGGATCCGAGACCCGAGTGGCGGGGGCGGCGTCGATCGCGTCGACGGCGTCGGTTTGCAGTTCCCTCAGCCGGAAATTCCGTTTTCGCCGGGCGTCGATATGGTGATTCGCGGCCACGCGAAAAATCCAGGCGGAAATCGACGTCCCGTTGAAAGAACCCGCCTTGGCACACACCCGCGCCAGAACTTCCTGGCAGAGATCCAGGGCATCCTCCCGGGCCTCGCCGCGACCGATGAGGAACTTAAGGATCCGCAGACGGTACAGATCCACAAGCCTCGCGATCGCGGTCGGGTCCCCGGCCTTGACGGCTTCCATCAGACGCCGGTCCGTCATTCATGGAGAAGGACGAGAAGATCGAAGGAAAGGTTTAGTTCGAGAGTCTGTTATCGTCGTTGAGAGACGCCGACACACGCAGATCCATGTGCGAAGCCCGCGTCCATCTATGGCTGGAGGCTCGCGGACCCGACAACTCGGGGAGGCGAGGGCGCTTTCCGCCGGTGCGCGAAGCACCCCGAGCAACCGACCGGCGGCGGATGAAGAACCGCCCCGGCGTCCGGTCACCCTCCTGTCCGGGTCTTCTGTTATGCTCTTGCGGGAGGCCCATCTCCAACAGGTGTAGCCATGACGATCTATCCCCGAAACAAGTCGCGCGAAGCTTTGGGCCTGTTGCTGTTAACTCTGACGGTCTTTCTCGGGTTATCTCTGTTCACCTACAGTCCCTTCGACCAGTCGCTCAACGTGTCCTCCCCTTTCGGCGCCTACGAGAACAAGATCGGGCGGGTGGGCGCTTGGACGGCCGATTTTCTGTTCCAGCTTTTCGGCGCCGTCGCCCTCCTCCTCCCCCTTCCCCTTCTGATCGCCGGATACAAGAAGGTCCGGGGGCGGCCGATCCAGTACCCCTCCATCAAGGCGCTCGGGTTCCTCGGAATGGTGGTCTCCCTCTGCTGCCTTATGAGCCTGCTGGTGCCCACCGCTCCGGACTGGGCGAACTTCGCTTCCGGCGGCATCGTCGGGGTCGTTGCGTTGCGGCTGGCGGTGGACTGGTTCAACCAGACCGGCGCCCTGGTCCTGGCCGCGGCGATGCTGACCCTCTCCCTGGTCCTGACCACGCGATTCTCGATCGAGGGCGTCCTGAACTGGGTGTCCGCACGCCGGCCGTTCCTTTCGCCCGGGCTCGCCTCCCGGTGGAGTCGCTGGCGCCGGCGGCGGCGGGAGCGGAACGCCCTGGACGAGGTACGGAGAGCCGACCGGAAACTTGTCGCCCAGACCATGCCCCGGCAGATCGACTTCGACGGTGCGCGGGTCGTCGACGAGCAGGCTCCCCGCGAGGACACCGGCGCCGCGCGATCCTCCACGGAGGGCAAACCGCCGGAGAGGCCCGTGCTCAGGAAACCCGCCGCCCGGGAACCCGCCGAAGCCGAGCCGCTCTGGACCGACGACGGGGCGGTACGCCCCGGTGGAGAGCGGGTCTACAGGCTGCCCTCCCTGGATTTCCTTCAGGATCCGTCCGACGAGATCGTTTTCGACGAGGCGGAGTTGATCGAGCGAGCGCAGAAGTTGGCCACGAAATGTGCCGAATTCGACGTGTTGGGCCGGGTCCTGCAGATCCACCCCGGCCCGGTGGTCACCACCTTCGAGTTCAAGCCCGATCCGGGTGTCAAGTATAGCCGGATCACCAACCTGGCCGACGACCTCTGCCTCGGCCTGCGGGCCGAATCGGTGAGGATCGACCGGGTCCCGGGGAAAAATACCGTCGGGATCGAGGTCCCGAACACCAGCCGCCGGATCATCGCCTTGAAGGAAATTCTGGCCTCGACCGCGTTCCAGAGGGCGCCATCCAGACTCACCCTGGGTCTGGGCCAGTTGATCAACGGCGCCACCTACGTGACCGATCTGTCCCGCATGCCTCACCTGCTGATCGCGGGCTCCACCGGGTCGGGCAAGAGCGTCGGCCTCAACTGCATGGTCTGCTCCATCCTCTACAAGGCGGATCCGGACGAGGTCCGTTTCATCCTGGTGGACCCCAAGCGTCTGGAACTCGGTCTCTACGACGACATCCCCCACCTGTTGACGCCTATCGTGACCGACCCGAAGAAGGCGGCCAACGCCCTGAACTGGGCGGTTCGCGAGATGGAGGAGCGTTACCGGATGCTGGCCCGCCTGGGAGTACGCAACGTCGGCCAGTACAATGCGCTGGCGCGGGAGCAGCAGGGCGGCGAGGGTGATCGGGAACTGAGCCCGCTCCCCTCCATCGTCATCATCGTGGACGAGTTGGCGGACCTCATGATGACCGCGGGCAAGGAGGTCGAGTGGGCCGTCACGCGCCTCGCCCAGATGGCCCGGGCCGTCGGAATTCACCTGATTCTCGCCACCCAGCGCCCCTCCGTGGACGTCATCACCGGGCTGATCAAGGCCAACTTCCCTTCCCGCATATCCTTCCGCGTCTC
>CAYRCA010000646.1:0-2830 GCA_964422565.1 uncultured Acidobacteriota bacterium
ATGCAAAAGTTAGGTAGCTAAGCTAGTTCCCATCTCAAAATGGGGTTTTTGCGATCCGCCATCTTATTGGCGAGCAACAACTTAGGATATCAATCGACCCCGACATTCGGCGTCCCGCAGCTCATGGTCGGAGAATATCGGGTTGGATTCTGGAAGCAGGCCGCCTCCGCTCGGAAAGCGGGCGCACTTGTCCTTGGAGCCGCCTCGTAGTTCCTCGCCCCGGATGACCCGACGCTCGGCCTGGTCGATCACCCGCGATCCGCAGGATCGTCCCGTCCGGGTGTTCTCCAATTCGGATGTCGCAGGCCACCGCCGTCGAATCCATCCGGATCTTGCGGCCCGACTCCAGCTTCCGGCCTTAGGCGATTACGTGGTTTCGAACTCGATCCCGCGCCAAATTCTTCGGCGAGTTTCCGTCGTGCTCGCCTACGACGGCGTCGATCCCCATCCGCCGACCTACTGTTACCTCAAACCCTATTATCTCGACCCGAACGTCGGGTGCTTCGAACGGGTCGCCCGGGGGGACGTTTGATGAGCCTCGAGGTGATCCTTCCCTTTACTTCGGCCCATCGAACACCTGATCCTCGACCCGGAGGTGGGCGAGATTATGGTGAACCCCTTCTCGCGCGTCTTCGTCGAGCGGCGCGGGTCGGTCGAGGAGGTCCCGGGCGTCGAGATCTCCGAGGGGAGCCTGCGGGTCGCCGTGCGCAACATCGCCCGGGCCCTCGACGACGAGATCTCCGAGGAGAAGCCGATCCTGGACTCGCCGTCTGCCCGACGGATCGCGCGTGGCGGCCGTCTTTCCCCCCTGCTCGGTGGGCGGCGTGGGGCTGACGATCCGCAAGTTCCACCATCGGCTCTTTACCGTCTCGGAACTGGTCCGCATCGGTACGCTGACGGCGGATCTCGTCGAGACGCTGCGCCGGGAAATCGGGAGGGAGCGCAACATCCTGATCGGCGGCGGGACAGCCGGCGGCAAGACGACGCTGTTGAACGCCCTGGCCGCCTTCATCCCCGACGACCGAAGGCTGATCCTCATCGAGGACACGGCGGAGATCCGGATCGAGAAACGCAACCTGGTGCGCCTCGAGGCGAGGCGCGGGCATCCGGCCTGCCCGCCGGTGACCATCCGCGAGCTGCTGCGCACGGCGCTTCGCCACCGTCCCGACCGCATCATCCTGGGGGAGGTGCGCGGCGGGGAGGCCTTCGATCTCCTGCAGGCCCTGAACACCGGCCACGCGGGCACGCTGTCGACGATCCACGCCGACTCGGCCGAGCGGGCCGTGGCGCGATTCACCAGCTGCGTGCTGGAAAGCGGGGTCGAGCTGCCCCCGCAAAGCCGATCGACGCCCGCGCCTTGAGGTCCCGCATCCCGGACGACGGTGTCTGAGGTCCCCGAGGGCGACGGCTGTAGAGTCAGACTGGCCGCTCCCCAAGATGTGTAATACCGAGAACTCGCCGCGCCCGTCGTTGCGGTACACGACGAATTGCCCGCATCTGTTTCTTTACGAAGGCAGTCGAACGGCGGGCTTCCTGGCTCTCAACGGCGGATGCACGCTGGCGTTTGCGGGACAAAGCGGGTCTTCTACGTCAAGGGAGACGCCTTTCAGCGCCTGAGGGTCGAATCCCTCATCGTATTCAGGATCGAAATAAGCCGGGTCGAACGGGATCTTCCGGGAACCGATGAGGAGGGCGCCGCCGTCGTCTCCGGAATTCGGTTCAGCCTGCCCGAGGCCTCGGCGGCGCACCGGAGCGATTTGCGAGATCGGGTAGGGCGGTTGCTCCGGGAGTCGAACGACTCTCGACCCGGCTCTTGAGTGGATGTGCCTATTCGATCGATTCCTTGAGCTGTATTGAGCAGACGTGCGCCATGCATCAGGCTATCATGAGATAGACCGCGTCGCCAGCCGAGGATCGGTTGGCAGTTCGGTATCCGTCGATCTGATGACGGTCTACTCAAACGCACTAACAAAGGAGAACCCCATGAAGTCCGGCACCGAAGATAGGGTAAAAGGCAAATTTCACGAAATGAAGGGGAAGGTGAAGGAGACGGTTGGGAAAGTGACGAACAGTCCAAATTTGGAAAAGAAGGGCAAAGATGAAAAAAACGCCGGCAAGGTCCAGAAGAAAGTCGGTGAAGTAAAGAAGGTCTTCGGAAAATGACGGAGGCCCTTTCCCACTAGCTCAAGCGAGCCGAATGTGGCAGGGCGTTCTTCGGCGAAGATCGGCGGCGATAAAGACGAAACCGCCGATCTTCGCCGTGAGGTCTGCGAACTCCCGCTGGCCCTCTTTTCCGCCTGACGGCAGGCGCTTTATTTACGTCTCGGTGGTCGCCGTATCGGCGACCGGTATTTACGTGGGATCGCTCGACGGAAGAGAGAAGAAACGCATCCATCCTTCCACCGTCAACGCCGCGTTCGCTCCCCGCTCAATTACCTCTTGTTCTTGCACGAAAGGACTCTTTTCGCCCAGCCTTTCGATCTGGTCCGGTTGGAACCCTTGGGGGACCCGTTGCGCGTGGCCGAGGAGGTCATTCGACTTGAAGCTGGTACCCTGGGGCTGGCGCTCTTCTCGGTTTCCCGAAGCGTTGGGTCGCTTTTCGCCGCTCTGGGTTGAGGTAGCTTGATTAAAAATGAACCACGCGCAGTTTGGTTTTCAATATCGACAAAAAATTGTCGCTAGAGGCGCTGTTAGCGCCTAAAGGCGGCTTAATCCCAATAGGGGGCAACGCCATAATAGTTGTAAATAGTACGACCCCATTCATGGTCAGCCATATTCGGCCAATGATCTTTGTCAAATCCAGGCGCGTTTTCTAACTGCTCTTTGTCTA
>CAYRCA010000647.1:0-2827 GCA_964422565.1 uncultured Acidobacteriota bacterium
CCGGAATTACGAGGGCACCTTCCAGTCCATGCTTCGTTCGGTCCGCTTCCGCTGATAGAAGACCGGAAATTGCGGGGGGGCCTATCCGTCGAGATCGAGACTGAAGGGTAATCGTTCGATAAAAGTGGGGAGTAATAGATTGAAGACAAACATATTGCTTGGATTGATACTGGTTGTCTTGGGTGGGCTGACTCTCGCCTATCAAGGAATCAGTTATACGCGCACGGAAAAGGTGTTTAACGTAGGGCCGATTCATGCCACTAGAGAAACACGGAAACAGATTCCCCTTCCTCCAATACTCGGAGGAATAGCGCTCGTTGGCGGTGCCGCGTTGCTGATACTGGGAGCAAGACGAAAAGTGCGGGGATAGCCCGGAACAAGGAATGTGATGGTGCGGAGTCCGTGAAGGGGCGGTCCTCGCCGACCGCCAACTTCTAATGGAGGCGTATCATGCCATTGATGCAACTAGTAATCATTTTGGTGGTGGTTGGAGTTATCCTGTGGTTGATCAACAACTTCATACCGATGCAGGGTACCATCAAGAGAATCTTGAATGTCGTTGTGATCATCGCCGTGGTTTTGTGGCTCCTGAACCTTTTCGGCCTTTTCAGCTCTTTCGGAGGAATTCATGTGGGGAGATAACTGGCGATGACCACCTCGGTGCAGCGATCGCGGGTCCGGGATTAATGGGTGGGCATGAGGGTTGATGGATGAGAGACGAGAACGGCTTTTGGGCGCGGTTGAGCGCTTCCTGGCGTCGAGGCCTCGGGCGGGCCGGCGCGTTCGTGGCGCGCCGGCGGCGGTCCGCGTCGATGCGTCTTGTCCCGCTCTTGGCGGCCGCATCGTTTTCGTTGTTGCTCCCGCTTCTTCCGGCGGCCGCTCTCATCCATTACGTCTACTTCGATCGTAGCGACCTCCCGGACCTCGAGCCTTTCATCCGCTTCGAGCCCCCCACCACCGGCAGGGTCTACGACGCACGGGGCGAGGTTCTAATCGAGTTGGCGGGGGAGTACCGGAAGGTGGTCTCTTACGACGAGGTCCCGCCCATACTGCGCCAGGCTATCCTGGCCGCCGAGGACAAGAATTTCTTCGTCCACTCCGGCGTGGAATACCGGGCGCTTCCCCGGGTGATCTGGAAGACGGCGGCGCGCTCTTTGAGCGAGTGGTGGAATGGCGGCTCCGGGTTCCGGCTGCTGCTCCCCCAGGGAGGGTCGACGTTAACGCAACAACTCGTCCGCGGCTATTTCCTCCAGGACCTGACGGACCGTGAGGCCGGCGACAAGATCCTCAGCAAAGGCCTGGTCCCTCGGTTCCTCTCCGGGGTTCTGGGCATTCCGGCCGCGAACAAGCTCCTCCGCAAACTGGAGGAGGCGCGCCTGGCTCTCTGGCTAGAGGAGGAAATGGCCCGGCAGTACGGATCGCGGGAGCGAGCCAAGCGCGAGATCTTCGCCCGCTCGGCCAGCTTTTTCTACATGGGCAACGGCCGCTACGGATATGCGGCCGCCTCCGAGTACTACTTCGGCAAGCCCCTCTCGACCTACACCTCGGAGGACGCGGCAAAGGCCGCGCTGCTGGCGGGGATCTCGAAGTCGCCCCGGGTCTACGCCCCGGTGCCCGGCGATCCGAATCCCCTGCGTCGCCGTAATCAGATACTGACCCTGATGGTGCGTAACGGCTACATCGCCGAGGAACTCGGGAAACGCTGCCGGGCCGAACCGGTCCAGGTGGCGGAACACAGCCCACTCAAGACCTATGCCCCCAGCGCTATCAAGAACGTCCTGGACGAACTGAGACGGGTCGGCGAAACCCGTTTCGGATTTGAGGACCTCATCCAGGGTCGGATCTCGGTCCGGACAACGTTGGACGAGCGGGTCCAGACCGTCGTGAACGAAGCCCTGGAAAACGGCCTCGCTCTGTACGAGCAGCGGCGCTCCAAAGCGAAGGGGCTGATCCAAGGTTCCGTGGTGGTGCTGCGTAACGCGGATGCGGCGATCCTGGCCGTGGCCGGCGGACGGCAGGTCTATGAAGGCCGCCAAACGCTTTACTCCGACTACAACCGGGTCACGGACTCGTTGCGGCAGCCGGGCTCGGCATGGAAACCGCTGGTCTACCTGGCCGCTTTTCGCCGGGGACTCGACCTCGCCACCACGGTGCCCGACGAGCCCATCGAGGTGCCCATGGACGCCGGCGGCGAGGGGAAGTGGATCGCCAACTACGACAACCTGTTCAAGGGACCGATTCCCGTCCGCCAGGCATTGGCCGAGTCGCGCAACGCGGTGGCCGTGTGGATCACCCTCGAGATCGGTTTGGAAGAGGTGATCCGGGCCGCCCGGGAGCTTGGGATCCGCACGCCGGTGCGGCCCAACGTCAGCACGGCTCTGGGCGCGTCGGAAGTGCGGTTACTGGAACTGGCGGACGCCTATCGCGCCATGGCCTCCGGGCTGTTGGCCGAGCCCCACATCATCGATCGTGTAACCGGCTCCTCCGGCACGGTGCTCTATCAAACGCCCCGGCTCGTCCTGGAGATCAACTCCCCCGAGTTGAGCCTGATCCAGGAGGGGCTGCGCGGCGTGATCCGTCTTCCAGAAGGCACCGCGCATAATCTCGCCGCGCGAAACTTCCCGATCCCGGTGATGGGCAAGACGGGGACGACGAGCGATTATCGCGACGCGCTGTTCGTGGGATCCACCTACGGGCCGGAGGGGATCACCGTGGCGGTCCGGATCGGCTTCGACGATAACCGTACGATGGGCGCGAGGGAGACCGGAGGGCGCACGGCGATGCCGATTTTCCGCGAGATCATGCTGCGCGTCTATCGGGACGAACT
>CAYRCA010000648.1:0-2826 GCA_964422565.1 uncultured Acidobacteriota bacterium
CGAAGCCAGTTCTACGGGCATCGCAAGCACGGGCTCGTCGGTTATCTTCGCCAATTCGACGGCTCTCGTTTTCGGATATACAAACTCCTGCCCCCAGTGATTGCCGGGGTAAAACCACGCCCGGAGCGCTTCCGGCGAACCGGCCGCCCTTTCCCGAAAGGTTAGGACCGTTTTGTCGGTCGATCGCACACGATAGTTCGGAATCGCGAGAATCGTCGCGTAGACATGGGTCTGGTCCTCGTTCAAAATCTGGACGATGTGACGGTTGGTGGCCGAATCCATCAGCTTAAAGATATACGTGCCCGCAGGCAGCACCTGAGTCCCGACACCCGGAATCTCGACCGGCTGAGCGAACGTTACAGTGGTTTTGTTGTCCCACTGACTTGCCTCGGCCGAAGTTGGAATCGCCAGTAATATCAAACTCAGACAAGAGATAAATAAAATCAGTTTCAATCGATTCATTCTTAACTCCTTTTTCTAGTTCGTTCTTGGTTCCTCACAATTCAAAAGTCTAGCTCCACCGCCGACGACCGCCGCCGAGAACGTTGAAGAGAAATACAACGGCTGCGATGACCAGCAGAGCGTGGATCAAGTTACCTCCCATCGACATGGAGAATCCCAGAAGCCATAACGCCAGCAACACTACGACAAGTGTGTAGATCATTTCCAATCTCCTTTTCACTGCGATCGGAATGAATCTCCGAATCGCTGGTCCCGAAGATAATCCATTAATACTTGCGCGGTCAGTTCAGTACTGCTCACTCATTCGTTCAAAATTGCTCTCTCCACTCCGCCTGTCCGGTGGGACAAGGACAAACTCCTGCCGGGCTACTCCCATCCAATATCGCGGCCACCTGGATCCAGCCGGCAGAGACCGCGGCTCCGGATTCGTGGAGAAGCGTGGCGGCTCGTTGAATGCTCCTTAATTGGCCCGCCCCGGGAGGCGCTTTTCTCCTCGTTCACGGCACTGAGCAGTTTTGAACAGACGTGTGAGCAATGCTGAACTGACCCGCAAATCGACCCTAGGGTACAAGCCAATGGAAGGAAGAGAGCTATGCCGGGACGGAGGGTGAACGAGGTCTACTCCAGGCTTTCCGATTCGGCCGGAGAGGAGATCCTCCGGAAAGGGAGACTTGCTGGCCAAATGAGAAAATGGGATTCCGTCCGGAGGAAACGGATGCCGACACCGCCGCCCGCGCATCGCTGGGTGATCCTTCTCGCCGGGGGAGAAGGCCTGAGAATGCGACCGCTGATTCGGCGCTGGCTCGGAGATGATCGTCCCAAGCAATACTGCGCCTTTTATGGGGCACGCTCCATGCTCGAATACACCGCCCATCGAGCGGCGAAACTGGTTCCGTCTCACCGCATTCTCACCGTCATCGGAAACGGGCATGGCCGTTTTCTCGGTGAAAACGCCCTTCCGGGTAGGACGATCGAACAGCCGGAGTCACGCGATACAGGGCCCGGCGTGTTCCTGGCGGCAACCTTTGTCTATGCTCAAGACCCCGAGGCACTCGTCGTCATTCTACCTTCCGATCACTTCGTCCGGGATGAATCGGAGTTTACTGAACACGCTGACTGGATGCTCGAAATGGCGGAGCATTTTCCAGGCAAGGTAATCCTCCTAGGGGCCGTGCCGGACGGTGCGGAACCCGACTACGGGTGGATTGAGCCGGGACCCGACGTGACAGAAGAAACACCCACACGAAGGCATTCTCTCCAAGGTGTCCTGAGTTTCCACGAGAAGCCCTCATCCGGAGACGCCCGGGACTTTTTCGACTCCGGGTATCTCTGGAACACGATGGTCATCGCCGCAAAGGTCAAGGCGCTGTGGAAACTGGGCCGGAGACTCATGCCGGAGATGATGGAGTTGTTTGAAATTCTCCGCCGAGACATCCTGCGATCAAATGCACAAGGTCGCCTCGACAAACGCCGTGAGCGGCTCGCGCTGTCGCATCTCTACGCAAGACTGCGGTCAAACAATTTCTCGCGGGATCTGCTTGAATCCTCTCCCGAACACATCCTGGTTTCCCGGATGAGCGACGTCGGCTGGAGCGACTGGGGAAGACCGTCTCGAATCCTCGCCAGCCTGGATCGCATCGGGATGCCCCCAAACTTCCCGTTGACCTGCATCGATCCCCTCGCCCTTCACGCCCCGACCCGAGTCGCCCATTGACGCTGGAAGTCCGCGTAGGACTTACGATCCACGCCGATATTGCCCCGGTAGGAAAAGTTGCCGACGAGGCTGATGAACGGCCGGCGGCGGTTCCAGCTGCTGTTGCCGATCCGGCCCAGGATTCGGGGGATGGAATAGAACCTGCGGTTGCAGCCCAGCATTTCCCGGATGATGTCCCCTTGGGACAGTTGCCGATATCGGGCAACTGGAAAGGTGAGGGTGTAGTACCTCCAGTCTTCCGGGAACCGATCGAGAGCCAGGCGGTCCGCCGCTTTCATCTCGTCCCAGAGGCGCGTGCCGGGCGAAACAGCACGTTGAGGTTGTCCACGCCGCAGATAGAGGCGCATGGCTTTCCGCCGCTCCCGTTCAGACGGCCGACTTCATGGGTCGTCGGTCGTCGTTAGTGCATGATCGGACTTCTCCGTCCGAGGTTCAACCATCCTTCTCCCCCGGGCCCTCCCACGCTGTTCCGGAATCGTCGGGGGGGCCGTCACCGCAGGAGCGACGGGTGCGGGGGCGAACCGACCGATGTCGGAGGTACCCGCGTCGGCTCGTCGCCGACCGCCTCCGGCTGGGCCCGCAGCAGGGCAAGGTAGCCATCGATCCCGCTCTCGATATTGGGGGGAAACCGCGGCGGCGCCCCCAGCAGT
>CAYRCA010000649.1:0-2815 GCA_964422565.1 uncultured Acidobacteriota bacterium
GTTCGCCGAGTACACGTCTGCCTGGCGACGATCCCCAGCCCTATCGCGTTCAACATGCCGGCCGGAGTCTCCACGATCCGCCCCGGTGGATTTCCCTGCATAGGCTGGAGGGACAGACCCTTGGTGCAGAATCCGCCCAGTAGGGAGATGTTGAAGAACTCGGTGAACTCCAGCCCGTAGCCGAAGGTTCCGGAAGCCGTCAAGACCGGATTCTTGAAATGAAGGCCGTTGATCTCGACCGACAGGTCCACCCCTTGACTCACGGCAGCGCCCTCTCGGCCACCGGTTCCCAGACGAACTCGGAGGCATCGAAGACCGGCCCATGAGTGCAGGCCAGTTTCAGGGAGCGGGTCGTCTTCACCGTGCATCCAAGGCAGACCCCGAAGCCGCAGGCCATCTTCACCTCGACGGAGATCTGGCAGGGGATGCCGCGGTCCTCGGTGATCCGGGTCACGGCCCGCATCATCGCGTTCGGACCGCAGGTGTACGCGTTGCAGACACGGCTCGGGAACTGTCGCAGGTATTGCTCCAGACACTCGGTGACGAGTCCCCGGAAACCGGAGCCGCCGTCCTCGGTGGCGGTCGCCGCGGGAATCCCCAGTCGCTGGAAGTCCGCCGTCCCCACAAGGTCGTCGCTGGTTCGACCGCCGTAGACCAGATGGACCTCCTCCCCCGCTCGAACCAGATTCTCGGCCAGGAGCAGGGCCGACGCCACCCCTGTGCCCCCGACCACGATCAGGTTGATCTTTCCCTTGGCGCGCCCCAAATCGAACCCCCTGCCGAGCGGCCCGACAATCTCCAGCCGATCTCCCGGCCGGGCCAGCGTGATTCGGCGGGTGCCCTCGCCCACCACCTTCAGGAGAAGGGTGATCTGGGAGCGCTCCCGTCGGGCGTCGGGGATGGAGTAAACGGCCAGGGCCCGCTTCAGAAGCGGTGATGGAACGGTGGCGCCGTCGGCCGGGGCGGCCATCACGAACTGGCCGGGTTCGGTCCGCCGGGCGATCTCCGGAGCGTGAAGGGTGAGGATGAAGTAACCGCCGGAGTACGCGCGATTGGCCAGAATCGGAGCCTCGACCTGCACCACGAGCGACAGCATAACACAGGGCCTCCGCTCGAATCCGGTCCTGGGACAACCGGCCTCCTAAACTACTCCTAAACTGGAAAATCCGGAGCGCGGAAACGCCCGCTTTCCTCCCCCGGTTCTTTCCGCTATCATCCCTCCGGAACGCGTCTATGGGAATCAAGTACCTGAGAAAGCTGATGAAGCCGCGCGAAATGGACTTGGCTCTATCCAGGATCGCGGCGGAGATCATCGAAGACCATTCCGACATGTCGGATCTGGTTCTGGTCGGGATCCGCCGCCGTGGCATCCCGCTGGCGGAGACCCTACGCAGGAAGATTCAGAAGTTGACCGGGCATGAGCCGCCCCTCGGCAAGCTGGACATCACCTTCTACCGGGACGACTTGACGCTGGTCGACACCCAGCCGGTCGTCGGGGCGTCCCATCTGGATTTCGACGTTAACGGTTCGACGGTGATTCTGGTGGACGACGTGCTCTTCACGGGTAGGACGACACGGGCGGCTCTGGACAGCGTCCTCGACTACGGGAGGCCCCAGAAGGTTGAGTTGGTGGTTCTGGTGGATCGCGGGCACCGGGAGTTGCCGATTCAGGCCGACTATGTGGGGAAGTACGTCGAGACGGCGCCGAACGAGGTGATCGAGGTCCGGCTGCCTCCCGTCGACAGCGAGGAGGGGGTATTCCTGACGACCCCCGAGCTTCTCAAGGAATCCGAGGAGCCGGATTCGCTCGGTTGAACGATTCTTAACCGGAAGGCCCGCCGGACGGCTCCTTCCGGGAGTTGGGGCTACGCTGACCTATGCCATTGAGTGGAAAGCATCTTCTGGGAATCGCCGGGCTCCCGACCGCCGACATCAGGCTGATTCTGAACACAGCCAGAAGCTTCCGGGAGATCTCGTCGAGACCGATCAAGAAGGTTCCGACGCTGCGGGGAAGGACCGTCATCAACCTCTTCTTCGAGGCGTCGACCCGAACCCGGTCGTCTTTCGAAATCGCGGCCAAGAGGCTCAGCGCCGACTCGTTGAACTTCAGCGTGTCCACCAGCAGCGTGTCCAAGGGGGAATCCCTGATCGACACCGGGCTGAACCTGCTCTCCATGAATCCCGACGTCATCGTTGTTCGGCACCAGGCCGCGGGCGCCCCCCACATGTTGGCCCGCTACTTGAAGGACTGTTCCGTCGTGAACGCCGGAGACGGGATGCATGAACACCCCACCCAGGCGCTGCTCGACGCTCTGACGATCGAGGATCGAAAAGGGAGGTTCGAGGGGCTGAAGGTGGCCATCATCGGGGACATCGCACACAGTCGGGTGGCCCGATCCAACGTGCTGCTGCTCAACCAGCTGGGGGCGGAGGTCTGGGTCTGCGGGCCGCCGACCCTGATTCCCATGGATTTCGAGCGCTATGGTGTGGCTCTCACCTATCACGCCAGGGAAGCCCTGGAGGATGCCGACGTGGTGATGATGCTGAGAACCCAGCGGGAGCGTCAGAGGGAGGTTTTCTATCCATCGGTGAAGGAGTATTTCTCCCTGTACGGACTGGATCGCAAGAAGCTGTCCTGGGCCCGCAAGGACGCAATCGTCATGCATCCGGGCCCGATCAACCGCGGCGTGGAGATCGATCCGGACATCGCGGACGGGAGTGTTTCCGTGATCCTGGAGCAAGTGACCAACGGAGTGGCGGTTCGAATGGCGGTTCTCTACCTGATCCTGGGAGCAAGCGAGGAAGGTTCCAGATG
>CAYRCA010000650.1:0-2798 GCA_964422565.1 uncultured Acidobacteriota bacterium
CTGGCCTAAGCCAGGCCTAAGCTTAGGTTTCGACTTGGGTTCGATCGGGCGGGAGAAGGTGCCAAGAAGTATGATTCTGATGCAGCGTCCGCAGCGGGACTGGGCTCCGGCGAAAGTCACCCCACCCTTCGCCGGACAACTCAGTCAGCGCGCGACTCGCCGCCCCTCGGGACTTACTGCCACCCGTGGTAGCGGCGATGACGTCTAGATAGCCGTCACCATTGAGATCGCCCAGCCCACCCGGATACGGGCCGGGGGAAAAACGGTGAACCGGGGGTGCGTGCAGCGCGCCCGTCGCTAAGAACCACGGACATACACCCCGACAGGCCCGTGCACGTCACGCAGCTCCTCCGACGTCCCAAGGTGACTCTCGAAATCCCTCAGTGGGAAGAATCTCCGAATCTTTGACGCAGTTCCGTCACTGATTTCGCCTGCCCTTCCCCGTAATGCGCGAGGAGCGTCCGGGCCAGCAGCGAGCCGTCCGCCACACCGGCAAGTGCCTTCCGAAAATGGCTGTTGGGCCATGGTCCATTGCTCATGAGTGCCGCTGCGAACTCCATGGCGGGATCCCCACCGGCCATCTCGATGCCCTTCACCACCCACGTGTAACCACTCAGTCGGTCAAGAGGATCGTCCGGGCCGCTCGAAACAGCTTTGTGCAAGCGCATCCATTTCGCCTGGCGGTAAGACTCCACCAGGTAACCCGCGTCAAACCAGGCCGCTGGCGCCATCGCGCCGTTGCCGGCGTCAAGAGCCCGAGCCATTAAAGCAGACAGGAGCTGGTAGGTAGCAATCGGATCCTTGGTTCCGTAGATTGTCGCCCTCCTTATAGTCTCCATTCGCACCAGGACGGGCGTTTCCGCAGTCAGGAGCGCAAGCGTGTCCGGTACGACCCTTCGGACGTCGTAAGACGCTCGGGGAGTATTCCAGCCGGAGCCGCCTCCCCAGGGAAGAGATTCGGCTTCGCCGATCTCAAAGGGATGACAGATCAGCGGAGGCCCCGCCGGGAGCGTGACACAAGTGGCCCAGAGAAGAGCAGCCATCAAGGCGGCTCTGGAAAAGTAAACAGATGCGTTTTTCATTGAACACCTCCTGTGGTGAGCTCCAGCTTGAGCTGAATCAGAGATCTCCGGGAGTAAGATGCGGTAAGGTAACGGTTCCTTACCGTAAGGAGTCCGCCTTTCCGGGCCGGGCCCTGTGACAGTCGATTTGCGTTCGAGCTGGAAACGGGGTTACTTTAAGCTGATCCCTCGAATCCTTCCTTTAGAGGCACGATGGACGGGACATCGAATCGAACGAAGAACGCCAGCCAGTCTCTCGGTTCGTCCACGGAACCGCTTTCTCGCGAGGCGATCCTGGCACAACTGGAAAGGATCCTCCAAAGTTCGGTCTTCGCGCAGAGCCGTCGCCTCGACCGATTTCTTCGCTTAACCGTTGAAAAGACGCTGAGCGGCCGGCCGGACGAGATAAAAGAGTACCTGTTGGGCGTGGAGGTCTTTGATCGGGGCGACTCCTACGATCCGCGCATCGATCCCATCGTGCGCGTCGAGGCGCGCCGCCTCCGCGATAAGCTCGACGAATACTATGGAAACGAGGGCCGGGCGGATCCAATCCGGATTCTCCTACCGAAGGGAACCTATGTGCCCAGGTTCGAGCCGGTCACCAACGCCGCGCAAGCCGACCAGGTACAACGGGGGCCGTTTCCGGCGCGAACGATCTGGAAGGCCCCGGCCGTCCTGCTGGTTGTGGCCGCGATCGGAGCCGCGGCCTATCATCTAGCCGGCTACATTCCGCCGCGTTTGTCGGAGCCGAGCGCCGCCGGCTACCCCGTTTTCACGATAGCCGTTCTGCCGCTGGAGAACCTTTCCGGCGACCCCGAACAGGAGCACCTGGCGGATGGGCTCACCGAGGCACTTATTACGGAACTTTCGAAAATCGGCGGCTTTCGCGTGAAGTCCCGAACCACGACAATGCGGTACAGGGGAGTGCGGCGTCCCCTCGGCGAGATCGCCCGTGAGCTTCGCGTCAACGCCGTCGTCGAGGGCGGTGTTATGGGAGCGGGTCCAAGTGTCCATCTGAAGACCAGGCTGGTGGACGCCACCTCCGACACGAAGCTCTGGGCGGGGAGCTTCGATGGAAAGATGGAGGATCTGGTCGGCATGCAAACGAGTGTGGCGCGCTTAATCGCGGAAGCCATTCGTAAACGCTCCGGCTCCGACCCTCCGTAGGATCTGCCCGGGTGAACCTTTCGACAACCCGCCGTGACCCTCAGCGAGCTGGATAGGGCGGGACGCACGGGGGGGCGAGATCCCCGAGGTCGAAAGCGCCCACCGGGAGCTGCTCTACGTCTGCGCTTCGGTTCCTATCCGTCATGGGGGAAGTCCAAGCTCGGTTCCCCGAAAGCAAGGATCTCCTGTAAGCCGCCATCGTTGCGTTGTCTACATTTGCTCATTTTCCCGCCCTGCCCAGGATCAAGTCGGCGGCCTTCTGAGCCTGAGCTGCGGCGATGACGATCAGCTTCCTGTCGCCACGAAGTCGCTCCAGCCAGCCGGAGAGGTAAGCGGCGCTTTGGTCGAGTGTGCCGGGCGAGATACCGGCTTCGCCGCAGAGGAACGCGGCGGTGATCTCAGCCACGAGTTCTTCCTGCGAATAGCTTTCGCTGCCGAAGATTGCGGGATCGTCGAGGCTGAACCGAGCCAGCCGTGACGGGTGGCCCGTCCAATGGGAGGCCTCATGATATAGCGTCCCGTAAAACGTCTCCGGTGAATCGAACCGCTCCGGATCCGGCATTCCGATCC
>CAYRCA010000651.1:0-2791 GCA_964422565.1 uncultured Acidobacteriota bacterium
GCCTTGCCGCCGCGACCGCCTCGCTCCTGAGGCGGGCCCGAAGGCGCTCGTCCCGTGTGAATCGGGGCGGCAGAGCCTTGATGGCCACCGGCCGGCCCAAACGTGTGTCCTGGGCCAGGTACACGATCCCCATGCCGCCCTCACCCAGCTTGCGGGTGACCGCATAGGGCCCGAGCCGCTTTCCCTCCAGGGAGAGGTCGAGGTCGCTTGCGAAAAGCGCGGCGGATTCTTCGTACGCGGGCTTCTCAAGAAAGCTGTCGCCGCTTTCGTGGTGGCTCAGCAGCGCCTCGGCCTCCCTCTTCAGCGCGGAGTCTCGGGAGCAGGCCCAATCGAGGAAATCGGCCCTCTGGGGCGCGTCCAGCTCCCGGGCCGCCTCGAAGAGATCCTTCAGTTGCCGCCATCGTTCAGGGTTCACCGCCGCCTTCTTCTCTCATCTCGCCCTTGAGCCAAGCCCGGGCCATAGACCACTCGCGTTTCACGGTGGCGGCGGACAGGTCCAGCGATTCGGCGCATTCCTCCACCGTCAGACCGCCGAAAAATCGCAGTTCGACGATTCGCGCCTGTCGAGGATCCAGACCGGCGAGGCGCGTCAGAGCCTGGTCCAGCGACAGCAGGTCGACGGTCGACTCGCCGCCCGTCGCGACGGCGTCCGTCAGGGTGACGCGCACCCGCGACCCACCTCTCTTGGAGGCTTGGCGGGCGCGCGCCCGATCCACCAGAATCTCGCGCATAGAGGAGGCCGCAATGGCGCGGAAGTGAGCGTGGTTTCTCCACGGCCGGTTCCTCTCGCCGGCCAGCTTCAGGTAGGCCTCGTGGACCAGCGCCGTTGCCTGCAGTGACTGTCCCCGTCTTTCCCGCGCGAGATAGTGACGGGCAAGTCTGCGCAACTCGTCGTAGACAAGAGGCATGACCCTGGAAAGGGTGAGGCCCGAATCATCGGCTGCGACCATTGCTTGCGTGGAATCCCCCCGCCCGCCGAATATAGCACAGTACGACGGAAGATTATCAGAACCTGCGAAATTCCGGCCCGCGTGTCGGAAAGCGGTTTCAGGGATAGACCCGGAGAGGATTTCCCGGGGAGTCTTCTTAGTTCGGTGAACCGACAACCGGCATTCTGTTTCAGGTGGCCTCGACCCCACGTCATCCTCCCGCCGGCCCTTTCCATATTCTCCGGAAAGCGGGAGCAGTCACCCCGGGCACCGGATCCGCCCTCGGATCCGCCCCGGGGGCCGCCATTGAAGCCTTGTTGGGGGAAACGGCTTGGGCGGGACGGTGGTTGACGCCGTCGGGGTGGCGCTGGATACTGGGTCCTGTCCCCCGTGCATTTCGCGCCCGTGCATTTCGCGGCGAGTGGCGCCGGAACCGTCGCCCGGGCGGCACGAGCCGCCGACAATCCGGTCGACGCTGGTCCCGAACTTGCGAAATGCGGCGGTGCGGCTGAAGTTCCGTTGAAGGGGAGGGTGCACGGGGACCGGACGGCCTCGTCGGCGATTGGCGAAACGCGCCGCTTACGATATTTCTCGGGGATTGGTAGGGATGTCTAGCGTACTACCCTGAAAGCAATGGAGATGTTCAAATGATCCATTTTTCAGTGTTTCAACCATTTGTTAGATGGTCTCCGATTGGAAATACATTGTTCGTCTTATCAGCGGCAGCAGCTCTTTTGTCATGTGGTGAAGCGCCGGCAGTACCTGAACAAACCCAGCACAAGCATCACGTGATATTCGATACTGACGCCAACAACGAAGTTGACGATCAACATGCCTTGGCGTATCTCCTGTTCAACGGAGGAGTGTTTGCCGTGGAAGGCGTCACGGTCAATGCTACGAGCAGTCCAGAGGACGGGGTTACTTCCTCCCATGTAAGCGAACACTATGATGAGGCAAAGCGGGTCATGCGGCTCTGCGGCGTGTACGGAGAAATACCTCTTCTCGTAGGAGCAAACGGCTCTTTCGAGGAAATTAAGGATAATCTCAACGCCTCCGATTTTGATGGCCATGAAGCGGTGAATTTCATCATTGAAAAATCCTTGAAGGAGAGAGGACAGAAGCTCGTCCTGCTGCCGGTGGGCAAGTTGACCAACATCGCGCTGGCCCTCAAGAAGGAACCTGCGATTGCGGAGAACGTAAGAATAGTCTGGCTTGGCTCCAACTACCCGAAGCCTGGAGAGCATAACCAGGTGTGGGACATTGAAGCGATGAACTATATTCTCGATGTGGATGTCCCGTTTGAAATGGTAACGGTTCGTTACGGTGATCCTTCGGGAACAGACGCGGTTAGAGTGACTCAAGCGCAGATCTTGCACAGAATGCCGGGTAAAGGACCTGGAACCTCGGAGCCCGTGACCGGCCGTCATGGGGGAACTTTCAATAACTGGGGCGATTATTCGGCAAACCTATTTGAGATGTATGGCATGGGTGGGAGCCCACCCTCAAGGCCGTTGTTCGATCAGGCGGCCGTGGCGATCGTGAAGAATCCCGATTGGGCGAAGAGCTATGAGATGCCCGCTCCCGTCTATATAGATGGCGAGTGGGTGGAACGCCCGGATAATCCGCGTAAGATCACAATCTGGGAATGGTTCGATATCTATGGGATTATTAATGACTTCTTCGTGACAATGGAGAATTACGAACTGGCCAAGAGGCCATGAAGCAATGATTCTCCAGAGATTGAAGGAACGAGTTATTGACCGGATGAGGCCTTTGATCGCGAGGCTCACTGGCGGGCCCGCTGCTGCCGGGCGCGAGCGGCGGACGGCAAACGCTCCGGCCGGCGAAAGGCGCCGCGAAAG
>CAYRCA010000652.1:0-2791 GCA_964422565.1 uncultured Acidobacteriota bacterium
GGTTGACGTCTATTTCGGGCGTGCGCGCTTTGTCGATTCCGGCACGGTCGATGTGGACGGCACGCGGCTCAACTTCAAGCGTGCAGTGATTGCGACGGGAGCGCGGGCGGCGGCGCCGCCGATTCCAGGTTTGGACTGCGCGGACTATCTAACCAATGAAACGCTGTTCTCACTGACCGAGTTGCCGCAGCGACTCGGCGTCATCGGCGCCGGACCGATCGGCTGCGAGATGGCTCAAGCGTTTGCGCAACTGGGCGCCGACGTTCTGTTGGTCGAGGCGGAACATGGCATTCTGCCGCGTGAAGACCGCGACGCGGCGGAGATCGTGCAACGAACGATGGTGCGAGACGGAGTCAAGCTGCTTTGTTGCGGCAAGAAATTGGAGATCAAGCACGATGGAGGATCCCGGCTCGTTGTTGAATCGCACGGGCGGGGGTATGACGAGCCTGTCGACAAGCTGTTGGTCTCGGTCGGACGCGCGCCGAACGTCGAGGATCTGAATCTGGACGCGGTGGGCGTGGATTACGACAAGAAGGGAGTGAAGGTCAATGAACGCATGCAGACGACGAACTCCATGATCTACGCCGCCGGAGATATCTGTTCACCGTATCAGTTCACGCACGCCGCCGATTTCATGGCGCGTATCGTGATTCAGAATGCGCTGTTCAGGGGCCGCAAGAAGTCCGCGTCGCTCGTGATGCCCTGGTGTACCTACACCTCGCCCGAAATTGCCCACGTGGGGCTTTACCAGGGCCAAGCCGAGGACAAGGGGATCGAAGTCGAGACACTTCTCCAAGCGTTCGACGACGTAGACCGCGCAGTCCTGGACGGAGAAGACGGCGGCTTCGTCAAAGTCCACCTAAAGAAAGGCACCGACACAATCGTCGGAGCAACCCTCGTCGCAGGCCACGCCGGCGACCTGATCTCCGAGATCACCGTGGCAATAAACCACGGCTTGGGGCTGAAGAAGATCGGCAGTACGATTCATCCGTACCCTACCCAAGCCGAAGCGATCCGCAAACTCGGCGATCAGTATAACCGCACGCGGTTGACACCCTTTGTGAAGTGGCTTTTCAGCAAATGGCTGCACTGGACCCGTTGATGGTCCGCTGCCGACAGCAATGTCGAGACTTTGGCGAGCGATCCGGCTCGCTCGCCGAAAGGGAGCCAGAGCCGTGTCGACAAGTTTGAATGACCACCCGAAGTCGAGACGAACGGGTCGGTCGTCGTCCAAACACGGATGACCTCGGACTCGACCCGGCGGGCGTCGAGGTGGATGAGCGCGGGTACATCAAGGTGGACGACCAGCGGAGAACCAGGAACAACTGAATAGCCTGAAGCATTGCCTTGCTGTCGATCGTCGCGCCGGCAAAGAAAGGAAGCTTGATGACGAACGATTTGGCCGGGATGAAAGAGAACGAATGGCTCGAAGTGGACGGTCTCGGCGGCTTCGCCTCAGGCACTGTTTCCGGGATTCGAACGAGGCGCTACCACGCCCTACTCCTGACCGCGACGAACCCTCCTTCGCGCCGAATCGCTCTCATCAATGGGTTCGATGCGTGGGTCGAAACACGAGGCGGAGCTTTTCACCTTTCGTCTCAGCAATACAGCCCGGACGTCATGCATCCGGACGGCGCCCGAAGAATAGAGCAGTTCAGAGCCGAGCCCTGGCCGCAGTGGATCTATTCGCTGGAAGACGGGACGAAGATTCAGTTTGAGCTGTTTGTCCGCCACGGCTCCTCGGTGACCGTACTCGTGTGGCGCCTTCTCACTTCGAAAGGGGAAACGATCCTTTCAGTCAGGCCTTTTCTCTCCGGCCGGGACTATCATTCGATGCATCACGAGAACGGCTCTTTCCAGTTCGAGCCGCAGATCCAGGGAAGACGCCTGGTGTGGCATCCCTATGCCGGCTGCCCCGGAATCGTCGTTCTGTCCAATGGCCAATATCGCCATCGGCCCGACTGGTACCGTAACTTTCTCTACGAGCAGGAGCGCGCCCGGGGGCTCGATTTTAGCGAAGACCTCGCCGCGCCGGGAACCCTGAGCTGGGACCTCGCGCGCGGAGAGGCAGTCTGTATTCTCGCGGCGGAGGGATTTGAAAACGGGCTGCTGGAGCCGGACAGTTCTCCCGAAAAGCTGGCGGCGGATCTGCGCGGGGCGGAGCTTCGGCGCCGGCAGAAATTTTCTTTACCTCTGGAGCGCTCGGCGGACGCTTACCTGGTCAAACGCGGGAGCGGAAAAACGATTGTCGCGGGTTATCCATGGTTCACCGATTGGGGGCGCGACACGTTTATTGCGCTGCGCGGCTTGTGTCTTGCCACGGAGCGGTTCGATGACGCCCGGGATATTCTCCTGGAATGGGCCGGAGCGGTCTCCGAAGGGATGATCCCCAACCGCTTTCCCGACCGGGACGACCAACCTGAATTCAACTCCGTCGATGCCTCGCTCTGGTACGTCATCGCAGTCCATGAGTTCCTCGAAGCAACCAAAACGAGCCGCCGCGAACTCCTCAAGCGACAGAAGAAGGCGCTGCACGAAGCGGTGGAAGCCATCCTCTCCGGCTACTCGCAGGGCGCCCGTTTTGGAATTCACATGGACCAGGACGGGCTTCTCGCCGCTGGAGTCCCCGGCGCACAGCTCACCTGGATGGACGCAAAAATCGGCGATTGGGTGGTGACGCCGAGAAAGGGAAAACCGGTCGAGGTCCAGGCACTCTGGTTAAACGCCCTTTGGATCGGGAGCCGATTCTCAGAGCGCTGGAACGAGCCTCTTGCGCGCGGCCGGGACACAT
>CAYRCA010000653.1:0-2786 GCA_964422565.1 uncultured Acidobacteriota bacterium
TCCTCGGCGGACACTCCGTACACCGGCTTCGGCTCGATCACCAACCGGCGGTTGATGAAGCGGGCGTACCAGACCCCGCCGACGATCGCCGGGACGAGGGAAAGGACGACGCCGGCGGCGAAGGTGATCCCCAGCGACACGCCCAGGGTCTCCGAGACCACCACCGGCCCCGGAGTGGGTGGGACCAGCGCGTGAGTGATGGCCCCGCCGGCGGCGGCGGCGCAGATCATCAGCGCGTAATCCCGCTTGCGCCGGGCATAGGCGGCCCGAACCAGCGGAGCCAGGAGATAAAAAACGGTATCGAAAAAGACCGGCATGGACAGGACGAAGCCGCTCGCGAGGAAGGAATACTGCTCCCGCCCGGCCCCGAAAAGCCGAGTGAAGGAGCGGATGATTCGATCGGCGGCGCCGCTGTCGACCAGACACTTCCCGACGATGGAGGCAAGGACGAGCAGGATGCCGATCCGACCCATGAGATCGGCGAACCCTCCAGCCACGGTCGGAATGGCCTCGACGGCCGTGATTCGATCCGAGGCGAAGGCGCATACGATCGACGACAGCAGCAGCGCCAGGAAGGGATGTACCCGCAGGTAGAGCAGGAAGACGAGAATCAGGCCGACACCCAGCACCAGACTACCAATGGGCCCCAACATTTCCCCGCTCCTCCTCCAGACCCCGGTTCGGCGCGACCTTAACGGCTCAACAGCGACCTGAGAACGAAGTGCAGAATGCCTCCGTTTTTGTAGTAGATAATCTCGTTGGGTGTATCGATTCGGGCAACCACCTCGACGTTTCTGACCGATTCATCTCCGTACGTCACTTGAACCGTCAGCACGGCGCCCGGCCGGAGGTCGTTGGACAGACCCAGAAGACTGTAAGTCTGATCCCCACCCAATGCGAGTGAGGCGGCACTCTCGCCTTCCCGGAACTGGAGGGGCAGGACCCCCATCCCGATGAGGTTGCTGCGATGAATCCTCTCGTAGCTCTCGGCCAGAACCGCCCGCACCCCCAGAAGTCGCGTCCCCTTGGCCGCCCAGTCCCGGGAAGAACCCGAGCCGTACTCCTTGCCCGCAATCACCAACAGGGGAATCCCCTCGTCCCGGTACTTCACGGCGGCGTCATAAATGGAAACCGGCCCCTCGACGCCGGGCATCCGCGTGTATCCGCCCTCCACCCCGGGAACCAGGAAATTCCGTAGCCGAATGTTCGCGAAAGTGCCTCGGACCATCACCTCGTGGTTGCCGCGACGGGAGCCGTAGGAGTTGAAGTCCCTCGGCTCAACGCCATGCTCAATCAGGTAACGACCAGCCGGGCTGTCGGCGGGGATGGTCCCGGCTGGGGAGATGTGATCGGTGGTAACCGAGTCTCCCAGCAGGGCGAGGAGCCTCATGCCGCGGATATCCCGCAACTTTCCCGGCTCCGGGGTCATCCCCTCGAAAAACGTGGGCTTTCGAATGTAGGTCGACCCGTCGTCCCATTCGTAGAGATCCCCTTTCGGGATTGGCAGGGTCCGCCATTTCTCGTCTCCGGTGAAGACGTCGGCGTACATCTCGGCGAACATCTCCCGCTTGACCGCGCGGCGCACCGTATCGCGGATCTCCTCCTGACTCGGCCAGACGTCCCGCAGGTACACTTCCCGGCCCTCGCGGTCGGTGCCCAAAGGCTCCGAGCTGAAATCGATATCCATCCGCCCGGCCAGGGAGTAGGCCACGACCAGGGGCGGCGAAGCCAGAAAGTTGGCCCGCACATCGGGGCTGATGCGACCCTCGAAGTTCCGATTGCCCGACAGAACGGCACAGGCCACCAGATTGTGTTCGCGGATCGCCGTCGAGATGGGCTCGGGCAGGGGTCCGCTGTTGCCGATGCAGGTAGTGCAGCCGTAGCCAACCAGGGTGAAGCCCAGCCTATCCAGATCCCGGTCCAGGCCGGCCTCGGCCAAGTACCGGGTCACAACCTGGGAACCCGGAGCAAGACTGGTCTTTACCCAGGGCTTCCTTTCCAGGCCCCGCTCGACGGCCTTCCGGGCCAGGAGACCGGCGCCCACCATAACGGCGGGATTCGACGTGTTGGTACAGCTGGTGATCGCGGCGATCACCACCGATCCGTCCCGCAGAGCGAATTCGGACACCTCGTCCGTCTCCTCGTCGCGGAGCTCGACCTGAACTCGGGGCGGCGCCACGGCCAGAGCCGTTCCTCCCTGCGCCGCGGAGGACTCCCGGCCCAGTCCCTCCACCATACCCGCCAGCGCGGACTCGAACCTCTCGCGTGCATCCTTGAGAGGAATTCGATCCTGCGGACGTTTGGGGCCGGCGATGCTGGGCTCCACATCGGCGAGATCCAGTTCGAGCACCTCGTTGTAGACCGGTTCCGGGCTGTCGGCCGTGTGGAAGAGGCCCTGGGCCTTCATGTAGGCCTCGACCAGCGCGATCAACTCCTCGTCCCGCGCCGTGAAACGCAGATACTCCAATGTCTCGCGGTCCACGGGAAAGATCGCGCAGGTGGCGCCGTACTCCGGCGCCATGTTGCCGAGAGTCGCGCGGTCGGCCAGCGACAGACCCGCGATCCCCGGCCCGAAAAACTCGACGAACTTCCCCACCACGCCCCGCCCGCGCAACCTCTCGGTGATCGTGAGCACCAGATCGGTCGCCGTCGCCCCCTCGGGCAGACCGCCCGTCAGCCGAAAACCCCCAACCTCCGGAATAAGGAGGCTGAGCGGCTGGCCCAGCATGGCCGCCCCGGCCTCAATTCCACCCCCTCCCCAGCCCAGAATACCGAGGCCGGTGATC
>CAYRCA010000654.1:0-2178 GCA_964422565.1 uncultured Acidobacteriota bacterium
CGATGATCATCGTCATGTCGTCGGTCTGGCTCATACCTTCCGTGAAGTCGTCGATCGACCGGAGGATGCTCTCCTCGAGGTTGGCACAACCTCGAGGAGCGTTCTCGCGGATGAGTTCGATCAGGCTCTCTTCGCCGAACATCTGGTCCCGCGGATTCATGGCTTCGGTGATGCCGTCGCTGTACACCACCAGGATGTCTCCGGGACCCATCGATAGCGGAAGAGACGAATAGGTGGCGAAGTCGAAGGCCCCCAAGATCAGGTCCCGGGCCGACAGAGCCTCGACCTGCCCCGAGCCGGCGCGGTATAGGTAGGCCGGATTGTGCCCCGCGCTGATGAACTCGCCCCGACCCTCCGCGTCCACGGTGAACAGGAACAGGGTGACAAACCGGTTGCTCTGGGATTTCTCGCAGAGATACCGGTTGATTCGATCCATCATCTGAGGCAGCGAGGCGCCCGAGCGGCATTCCATCTGGAGGGCGCCCTGCACGAGCGAACTAAGCAGGGCCGCCGAGATCCCCTTACCGGACACATCGGCCAGGACTCCCGTGACGGCGGACGGCCCACGGGCCAGGAAATCGTAGAAATCGCCCCCCACGTGTCGGGTGGGCTGACTGAAGGCGGCGATCTCAAAGCCCTCGATCCGGGGTAGTTCCGCCGGCAGCAGACTGGTCTGGGTCTCCTGGGCGAGGGCCAACTCCTTCTCAAAGGCTTTCCTTTCCTCAAAAGCCTCGATCAGTTCCAACTTCTCAAACACGTTGGCGGCCTCGACGGTCAGCTTGTTGAGAATCCGCTGGTCCAGGCCCGTCAGCGCGTGCATGGTCTTGGTGCTGTCCAGATAGAGAATGCCCCTGACATCGACCTCTTCGGAGTCGGCGGAGATCCAACGCAGGGGCATGCAGGCGACGGCCCGCAAGTCCATGGCCAGGATGCTCTGCTGCTGGGCGAAGGCCTGATCGATGTTCTCCGTCATCAGAACGGGCCGGCCACCTGTCAGGACCTCCTGAACCACGGAGTGGCTCGTCTGGAACTCGTTCTCGGGAAGAAGCTCGCCGTTGCCGTTCATGCCGACGACGTACTTGAACCCCGGGTCGGCCTTGAGGAGGATGTAGCCCCTCTCGGCGCCGCTCAACTTCAACGCGGCGTCGAGAATCTGGCGGAACGTTCTCTCCGGCGAAAAGCTTTTCTCCAGATGGTACTGAAAGTCCAGTATGTGAGAAATCTTCTCCAGGTGGGAGGACTCGGCGTCGGGCAGCGGAATGACGGAGGTCAGCTGCATAACCGACTTCTCCAGATCGCTGTCCCCCAAGGTCGAGCCCAAGCGCTTTGGGGGCCGGTCCCCGAAGGAGAACTGTATTTCCACCTGGTCCCGTCCCAGGGATACGCGGTCGCCGTGGTCGAGGCAATGCTCGGAGATTCGGACCCCGTTGATGAAGGTTCCGTGGGTACTGTTCAGATCGAGCACGTACCAGGCCCCCTCCCGCTGAAGGAACTTCGCGTGCCGGCGAGAAATATAGGGGTTGGTGAGAACCAGATCCGAATCGGAAAGGCGACCCACGATGATCTCCTGATCCCCGAGCAGAAGCGTGTGCTCCTGTCCGCTCGGCGTCCGCCATGTGAGGTAAGGCTCCGCCATTGTCGTCTCTCCCGATCGGTTCGAAGCCCGATTCTAATCTTTTCCGCCCTGGTATTGCCACCGAAGCCGGAGGGAAAGGCGGCGGGCTCCGCACGGCCTGACCCGGCAACACCCCGACCTTCACCCGCGGCGCGAGCGACCGGGACTCGTGGCCAATCTCCGGGCCTTTGGCTAAAATCCGTCCAATGACTTGGGAGATCGGGATTCTCTTCGCTCTGCTGGTGGTGATGATCTACCTGAAACTCACCGAGACTCTGCCGCTGGACCTGACCGCCTTCTGCGGGCTCGTGATCCTGGTACTGGGCGGCTACGTGCGCCCCGACGAGGCCTTCGCGGGTTTCTCCTCCCCGGCCGTCATCACCATGATGTCGGTGTTCATCGTGGGCGCGTCCCTCCTGCACACCGGCGTGGCCGACTTGGTCGGACAGCGGGTTCATACGTGGGTCGGCGGCCGCGAAGTTCCCCTGACGGCGACCATCATGCTGGTCGTCGCCGTCCTCTCCGCCTTCATGAACAACATCGCCGCCACGGCGGTCCTGATG
>CAYRCA010000654.1:2188-2779 GCA_964422565.1 uncultured Acidobacteriota bacterium
CGCCGGCGGTGGCGGCCATCGCCCGGCGGGCGAATATCCCTCCGTCGCGCCTGTTCATGCCCCTCTCCTTCGCCGCCATCCTGGGGGGCACAACCACCCTTGTGGGGACTCCGCCCAACATCGTTACGGCGTCGATGCTGCAGGAGCGGGGGCTGGAGCCGTTCGGCCTGTTCGACTTCACTCCGGTCGGGTTCGTCCTGTTGCTGACCGGAGCCGCTTTCATGATGACCCTGGGCCGGAGGCTTCTCCCCCATCGGGAAGTGGTGGGAGCAACGCACTCGGGTGCGGATCTGGCCGAGATCTACCACCTACGCGAACGGATTTTCTCGATCCGGTTGCCGCGGGATTCGGCGCTGGCCGGCCGAACGTTGCGGGAAACGCGGCTGGGTTCCGCCCTCGGGGTCCAGGTGCTCTCCATCGAACGGGAAGGAGAGCGCCGGCTCGCCCCGGAAGCCGACACGGTCCTGAGGGGTGGAGACGTGCTGCTGGTGGAGGGAGAGAAGGACGCGGACGCTGCCGTGAAGCTGGGCTTCGTGGCCACGACCACGCTGGGCGGCGCCGGCAAGGCGCACCTGACCGAGCTTGCACCGC
>CAYRCA010000655.1:0-2772 GCA_964422565.1 uncultured Acidobacteriota bacterium
GAGGGGAGCGTAATCCAGAGGCAACAGATCCCCGTGCAGCCGGATTCGCGGTGGGGACCCACTCGAGATGTGAAGATCGCTGCCGCCCAGTTCCACCACTTTGCGCAGTAGATCGGTCAGGGTGAAGGATCGCTCTGCCATATCTTCCCTATCGTAGGGTTTCCCATCCGGCTTTATCGGTTATTTCCATCACAAAAGGCCGAACCCCGATTTCCGTGGGTTTCCGGCCCAATGGAGATGCGCGCCTCTGTGTTAATTAACGCGCGACCCGAAAAATCTGCGAAATGGTGGGCTGGGTTCTTGGGGGCTTGGGGGATGGGGCGCGGTGTCCCACGCGACGTTCAGGGTCCGACAGGCCCGACGGTTCGCCCCGCGCCGGTCATCGGTGGGAGCCCGGCCCCCTATAGAAGCGCCGTCTCCCGGACCACCTCCTCGACGGTGGTGACTCCCCTGGCGATCTTCAGCAACCCCACTTCGCGAAGGGTCAGCATGCCCCCGTTTCTCGCCACCCGTCGAATATCGTTGGGTCCGGCGTGGGCGAGGATCATGTCCTGAACCTTGGGGGTGATCTCCATCACCTCGAAAAGGCCGGTCCGGCCCTTAAACCCGGTGTTGTTGCAGTGCTGGCACCCGGAACCCTGGAATGTCCGGATTCGGTGCACCTCCGTCTCGGGAACACCAAGGCCCATGAGGGCCTCGGGCGGCGTCTGAACCTCCTTCTTGCAGCCGGTGCAGATGACGCGCACCAGGCGCTGGGCGCAGACCAGATTCACCGAGCTCGAGACCAGGAAGGGTTCGACCCCCATGTTCAGCATGCGGTTGATGCTCGAAGGGGCGTCGTTGGTGTGTAGCGTGCTTAACACCAGATGGCCGGTCAAGGCCGCCTTTACGGCGATTTCAGCCGTTTCCAGGTCCCGCACCTCCCCCACCATGATGATGTTCGGATCCTGGCGCAGGAAACCCCGTAGGGTCTCGGCGAAGGTGCGTCCGATGTGCTCGTTGATCTGAACCTGGTTGATCCCGGGGAAGTTGAACTCGACCGGGTCTTCCGCGGTCATGATGTTGACTTCGTCGGTATTGAGTTTCCTGAGGCAGGTATAGAGGGTGCTGGTTTTCCCGGATCCGGTGGGCCCCGTCACGAGGACCATGCCGTAGGGTCGGGAGATGGCGTTGCGGACCTGGTCGAGCGCCTCCCCCTCGAAGCCCAGTTTGGACAAATCGGTCGGGAGTTTCTCCACGTCCAGAAGGCGCAGGACGACTTTCTCACCGAAAAGAGTGGGCATCGAGGAGACCCGAAAATCCATGCGTTTTCGATGGTTTCCGCTGCTGATTGTGACCTTGATCCGTCCGTCCTGGGGTAGACGCCGTTCGCTGATGTCCAGGTTCGACATGATCTTCAACCGCGAAACAATGGCGTCGCGCAGGCGAACGGGGGGCCGCATCGTGGTGTAGAGCACGCCGTCGACCCGGAAGCGAATCCGGAAATCGCCCTCGTAGGGCTCCAGGTGAATGTCGCTGACGCTCCTTCTAATAGCGTCGGCAAGGATGATGTTTACCAGTTTGATGATGGGCGCCTCGGAACCGCTCTTCTCGAGCTCGCCGATGTCGACCTTTTCCTTCTCGGACAGGTCCAGCTCATACTCCTCACCTTCCGCCGCCAACTCATCGTAAACCTTCTGCAGTTCGATGGAGTGGGGGTCTCCCAGGTAACGCTCGATGGCGTCCCGGACCGCCGACTCGGGGGCGACCACCGGCTCGACGCGGAATCCCGTCATGAACTTGATTTCGTCCAGGATCATGACGTCCGTCGGATCGGCAACCGCCACGGTGAGCGTGTTCCCCACTTTCTTCAACGGCAGGACCTGATATCGGATCGCCGTCTCAATGGGGATGAGATTGAGGGATTGCTCGTCGATCTCATAGGTGCTCAGGTCGACCGGGGGCAGACCGTACTGTTCGCTCAGGCTGTTGGCGATGACCCGGTCGGAGACGAAGCCAAGTCGAACCAGGACCGACCCGAGACGGCCCCCCCGGTCGCGCTGGGCGCGCAGAGCCTCCTTCAGCTGATCGATGGTGATGTGGCCCTTCTTGACGAGAACGTCGCCTAGACGAACAGACATAAGTCGAGTCCCACAAAGATGAACAGCAGAATACTCACGATTCCGTTAATTGAGAAGAATGCCGCATTGACCCGGGTCAGATCGTTCGGCCTGACCAGCCGATGTTCCCAAACGAGGGCCAGCGAAACCAACGCCAAGCCCAGCCAACTCGCGGTCGAGAGCTCGAAGAGGAAAAAGGCCCACGCCAGGAGCAGAACCATGATCGCATGGAAAAAAGTCGAGATTCGGAGCGCCCGGGCGACTCCCAGTTTCGCGGGAATGGAGTACAGCCCCGTCCCGCGGTCGAAGTCCAGATCCTGACAAGCATAGATGACATCGAAGCCGGCTACCCAGAAGAGGACGGCCCCCGCCAGTACGAAAGGCGGAAGGTCCAGGGTGCCCGTGACGGCGACCCAGCCGCCCACGGGAGCGATACCGAGAGAAAGACCCAGAAACAGGTGGGAAAGGGAGGTGATTCGCTTGGTGTAGCTGTAGCCCAGGATAATCGTCAGCGCCAGGGGTGAGAGGGCCAGAGCCAGGGGGTTGAGCATCCAGGCGGCCCAGAAGAAGATGGCCGCCGCTCCGCAGGTGAAGGCGCCAACCGCGCCGGGACCCACCCGGCGGCGCGGCAGCGCCCGGTCGGCGGTGCGGGGGTTCAAGGCGTCGTAGTCCC
>CAYRCA010000656.1:0-2771 GCA_964422565.1 uncultured Acidobacteriota bacterium
CTCGGAACTCGGAACCGCCGCGATTTTCGTCCCTCCGGGTGCGCCCCGCTCATGGCCACTCACTCCAACTGGATGTTTCCACCCGAGGTGCGCAGCGTCAGCTTCGGGCCGCCGCCGTTGAGTTCCCCCTCGACCCTCGACCCGCCCAGCGTCCCGCTGACCTGAAGGGGAAGCGCGCTTCTCACACGACCGCCGCTCGTTCTGGCATCCACATTGAATCTCAGATCGGGAGCGATCGAGACCCGGACACCGCCTCCCGAGGTCCCCAGATAGCAGTCCCCTTCGGGCTGACTGGTGATACGCGCCTCCACCGATCCGCCCGAGGTTCGCGCGTCGATCGATCCGGCAACGTCCTCCACCTTGATACTCCCGCCCGAGGTCTCCGCCCGGATCTGGCCGGAGGCCCGCTGAACGGAGATCGATCCGCCGGAAGTCCGGGCCTCGAGGTTTCCCGTGACATCGCCGACGCGGATACTGCCTCCCGACGTTCTCAGGCTCGCGTCGCCGAGGCCGCTGGAGAACTCGATCCCTCCACCTGAAGTCCGGGCCCAGGTCGGACCTTCGATGCGGCCCAGACGGATGCTTCCGCCGGAGGTCGTCGCCCGAGCCTCGCCCCGCAGGTCCTCGACCGTGACGCCGCCCCCGGAGGTTGTGAGATCCACGTTGAACTCGAGGGGGACAGTCACCACGACGTCCAGTCTTCTCCCCCCCCAGTTGAACCAACGGGACCACCTGCCCCTCGACCGAATCTCGACGATCACCTCGTTCCCCGATTGGCGAAGATCGATGTCGTATTCCTCCCGCAGACTCTGCAGGCTCGCGCCTCGGGGAACGATCTCCACCGTGGCGACCCCGCTCTGCCCGGCGGAAACATCGATGGAGGCCCGTTCAGCCCGGACCGTGAGCAAACCGCCCGGATAAACCTCAAAGTCACGACGGATCGCGTCCGCCCCCAGGGCGGGAACGAGAAGAACACTCAGAACGGCGAGACACAGCGCGACAACGGAAGAACGGCTCTTGGACATCGCGTTTCCTCCCTGCGGTTTCATCGGTATGCTAAGGCTAAGGAGGTTACGTAATCCAGAGGGAAAAGGTTCTCGGCGGCCTTGATCTTGGCGTCGACGATCCGGTCCTGATAGATCGCGATGGCGACTTTCATGCGATGCGCAGGATCAATGGCGACGGGCAGGACCGCACCACGCTGGACCTGCGGCAAGTGGACCCGTGAGACGCGACCTCGGGTCTCTACTTCGTAAGGCTCTCCGTTCGGCGGACGCACCTCCAAGCGGAAGGCGATGATCGGTTCGGCAAGGGGACGGCCTCGCGGCCCTCGGTCCCAACCAACAATAATGGAAACCGCTGTCGGAAGGGGTCATGAACTTTGCCATCGGGGCGTCCAAGGACGATACGGAAGGGCGGAAATCCGGGCCGCAGTCCCCTTCTGGCTCCTCCCGCCCGAATCGATTATGCTCGATCCGCCATCTCAGAGTACAGAGCCTTCCGCACCCAGGCGAGGAGTGGACCATGAGAACCAATCAAATTTGGAATGGATCGGAAACAAAGAGCGCCGGTCGAACCCGACCTTTATCGCGTCTGGCGATCTTGGCCTCGATGCTGGCGATGGGAGTCTTCGCCCTGGGCCAAACAGAGTTGAAGCCGGGCTTCAACCTCTTCTCAACGCAGCAGGACATCGAAATCGGACGCCAGGCGGCGACGGAGATCGAGAATCAGCTGCCGGTCCTCGATAACCGCGAGGTACAGGACTACGTCGGCCGGATCGGCGCCCGGCTGGCGGAGCACACCCCGGGCCCAGACTTCCCCTACCAGTTCAAGGTGGTCAATGTCTCGGACATCAACGCCTTCGCCCTGCCGGGCGGCTTCATGTACATCAACCGGGGACTGATCGAAGCGGCCGGAAGCGAGGCCGAGCTGGCCGGAGTGATGGCCCACGAGATCTCCCACGTCGCTCTGCGTCACGGAACCAATCAGGTCTCGAGGGCCTACCTGGCCCAGGCCGGCCTCGGAATTCTGGGCGCTCTCCTGGGCGGCGGAGGAGGGGGGTCCACGGCTCAGATTGTCGGCGCCGTGGGGGGATTCGGCCTGAACGCCACTTTCCTCAAGTTCAGCCGCGACGCCGAGAGGCAGGCCGATCTGATGGGAGCGCAGATCCTCGCGGGGGCCGGCTACGACCCGATGGCCATGGCGCATTTTTTCGAGCAGCTTCGCGAGATGCAGGGGCGGGACCCCAGCTCTATCGAGAGGTTCTTCAGCAGCCACCCGGCTCCGGCGGATCGATCGCAGCATGTGCAGAGGGAGACGCAGATGCTCCAGGTGAGGGAGCGCCGTCCGGTGGGAGACTTCCAGCGGATTCAGTCTCGTCTGAAGGCAATGCCGAAGGCCCCCTCCCTGGGCGACCTCGCCCAGGGGGAACGACCCGCCGGGAGTCCTCAAGACGACCCCCGAGAGCCGGTCCGGGTGGCCATCGAGCGGCCCTCGGCCAGACTCGGCCGACCTCCTCTTGAGCGGAAACGTAGGAACGGAAATCCGCCAGCCACCATGTAGGAATCTCCCCAGTCCAACAGGCCAGGCTCTTGACCAACGGCTCGAAGAGCGCGGGCTCGCCAAGACTGAACCGTCCCGACGCGATCGTGTCGAGGACCCGACGGAGTTCCGAATCCGTTTCGTAGAGGGAGCGAGGGTTGTAGCCATCGCGCCTCATCGACAGGACCTCCTCGGCCGTCAGACCGAAGATGAAGATGTTCTCCGCGCCC
>CAYRCA010000657.1:0-2766 GCA_964422565.1 uncultured Acidobacteriota bacterium
GCCCTGTGGCAAAATAGGGGCTTTCCGTGAAGAGGGGACCCCGTCGATGGAGAACGCGCAGCCGCGATTCTTAAAGGCCTGCCGCCTCGAGCCGGTCGACCATACGCCGGTCTGGTTCATGCGCCAGGCCGGACGATACATGGAGGAGTACCGGCGGTTGAGACGGCGTTACGGCATGCTGGAGCTATGCCGGAATCCGGAGCTTGCGGCGGAAGTGACGCTTCAGCCCATCCGGCGCTTCGACTTGGACGCGGCCATCATCTTCGCCGATATCCTCCTTCCCCTGCCGCCCCTTGGCGTGGACTTCGAGTTCGCGGCCGGCGAGGGGCCCCGGATCCATCGCCCCGTCCGCGGCCCGGCCGACATAGCGCGGCTCCGGCCGGTGGTGCCGGAGGAGTCTCTGGGCTTTGTGATGGAGGCCCTCCGCCTGGTGCGGGCCGAGCTCGACCCCCGGATCGCCCTGATCGGTTTCGCCGGAGCCCCCTTCACCCTGGCGAGCTACATGATCGAGGGAGGTCACTCCCGCCACTTTCTGCTGACCAAGCGGCTCATGTATGAGGAGCCGGATGCCTGGCGGGCCCTGATGGAACTCCTCGCCCGGACGACCGCCGAGTACCTTCGGGCCCAGGCGACGGCCGGAGCCCAGGCGCTTCAGCTGTTCGACAGTTGGGTCGGCGCGCTGGATCCGGACGATTATCGGGAATATGTCATGCCCTATTCGGCGGAGGTGTTCCGGTCCCTGGAGGATCTACGGACGCCGCTGATCCATTTCGGTACCGGCACGGCGGGATTCCTCGATCTGATGCGGGAGGCCGGGGGATCGGTGATCGGGGTGGACTGGAGGATTCCGCTGGACGAGGCCTGGAGGCGCGTGGGCTATGACCGGGCCCTCCAGGGGAACCTGGACCCCCTCGCCATGATGGCCCCCGGGCCGATCCTCAAGCGGAAAGTCGAAGCGGTTCTGGAGCGGGCGGGGGGAAGACCCGGGCATATCTTCAACCTGGGTCACGGCTTTCTCCCCGAGACGCCGGTCGATCACGTGGCGGCCGCGATCGACTGGGTGCGTGTTCAACGGTAGGGACTCGCGGCTTCGTCGATGGGAAGTTTCATCGGGGGCCGATGCCGGCGGAGCTTCGGTCGAGATAGAAAGGATTACAATGGACTTCTGAACCTTTTCCCGGGCTGGTCCTCTCAAAATATGAGGTGAAGATGAAGCGATGGTTCGTATTGTTCGCCGCTCTGGTGACCAACCCGGTGGTCCTGTTCGCCGAGGACTGCGCTTCGGTCGCCGCCGATCTGAAGCTTCCGCAGAACCTTCGGAGCGGCGGTAACCCCAGGATTCTGAGGTGGCAGCAGGTGGACAAGGCCCTGAATGAGTTGACCCAGCGCCTGGAGGGAATGGAGTGCCAGTTCACCTTCGGCGAATTGTTCCGGGTTCGGCGGGACGACGTGTTGTTCCCCCTGACCAACTCGGTGATCCGGATCGCGCCGGAGGGAACCTTCGCCGGGCTCCCCATCGTCACCAGGGACGGACTCGAGTTGGGCGAATACGAGAATCGCGTTCGGTACGAGCGTTCCGGCGGGCTTTACGCCAGGGAGAGCTACTCTCTGTACTATTTCCAGTACCGGGACGACGAGGATAAGATCCATTCCGTGGGCAGTCGTCTGCTGCTGGGAGAATTCGCGGTCCCGTGGAAGGAGGTCGCGGACCAGGTGGCGGTGTCCACCCGTTGATGTGGCTGTCATGAAGGTTTACCGCTTGGTCCTGATTTCCCTGTTTCTCGGCGCCTCGATTCCGGTGCTTCCGCTCATGGCGCGGCAGGACACTTATCGCGAGGCGTATGACGCCGGCCATTCCGATGGGATGACCGCCGGCCAGTTGGATCGTTCGACGCGCAAGCCTTTCGATTTCGCCAACAAAGTGGACTATCAGGAGGCTCGGCGCGGTTTCGACCGGGAGACTCATGACCGCGAGGTCTTCGTCGTGGCCTACCGCCGGGGATTTGAGGACGGTTACGAGGAGGGCTACGGATTGGGAAGGGACCGTCAGGGCGCGACCCCCGCTGCGGCGGTGGCCTCCATGCAGGCTCCCGAGGCGGTACTGGGCAGAAAAGTGCTCCCGAAGGGGACGGAGCTTGAGGTTCGGCTTCTGGAGACTCTGAGCACTCAGCGCAACGAGGCCGGAGACCGGTTCCGTGCCGAGGTGGCCCGCCCGGTCGAAATCGACGGTCAGGTGGTGGTTCCCGCCCAGTCCCAACTGGTGGGCGTGATCACGCATCTCAAGCGCGCCGGCAGGATCAGGGGCCGTTCGGAGATGGCCCTGCACTTTCGGCAGATAGAACTCCCCGACGGCGCCGAGCTGCCTTGCGACGCCTCGGTGGTCGCGCTGGAGCCCCGGCGGGAAGGGGAGGTCCAGGACGATTCCGGGACGATCCGGGCCCAGGGCGAGGTGGGTGAGGATGTGCGGCGGGTCGGCACGTCGGCGGGCATCGGCGCCTTGATCGGAATTCTCAGCGGCGGACGGGGCGGGGCCCGGACGGGCGCGGCCATCGGCGTCGTGGCGGGAACGGCCGGCGTTCTGGTTACTCGCGGCAGCGACATCGTCCTGAACGCCGAGACGGAGATGACCCTTCGCCTGGAGCGGGACTTGACGGTGGCGACGGGGGTCATGCGCGCGGCCCCCTGAGCGTTCTCCGGCGTGGGGGCGCAGGGGCGAATGCTTGATCGGCTGCGCCTCGTTCCCGCCGGCGCGCGGGTCCGTACCGC
>CAYRCA010000658.1:0-2766 GCA_964422565.1 uncultured Acidobacteriota bacterium
TTCTGAAGAAGGGATCCTCCCAAGTGTCCATAAGTTCCCTCTAAGAAGACTCAATGCTCGAATCCTCTTCCGCGTTGCACGCCTCACGCCCTCTTCTTGGTGGAAATCCGGGCTCGCGTCGCCTCTTCGCCAATCCCGGAGGGTTCGGTTGTCGGCTGACGGGGAAAGAGTTCCCCGATTCCCTCGCCTTCCGCCCCGTCATTCAGCCACTCCCCCGCCCATAATCCCCACCGCCGAATGCGATGGAGATTGTTGAGGTGAGAAGGTTTGTCGGGTTTTTCCAAAGGACCGACCGGAAGGCCGGCACGGCTCTTGCGTTGAGTTGGACTTCGGGGCGCGACGAAGCGCCTCTCAAGACCGCCTCGGGGCGGAAGAGTGGAAAACAAAGATAAGGAGAAGAACGATGAACAACATCGCCGAACGTTTTGGATATGGCATGGGCATCGCCGCGACAGTCTTTCTGATTCTCGCCCTCGCGGGAACCGCTTGGGGACACTATCCACCCCTCGGCCCGACTCAGGGGCAGGAGTATGAATCCGAAGAGGAGGCGCGGGAGTTGGAAACCTTCGCGGGGACCCTCCTGGAGGTGGATACTGAAAAGCAGACGTTGCGGGTCCAGAGCGACGAAGGCAAGGAGAAGACCTTCGCATACGATGAGAACACCGTGGTGGAGGGAGCCCTCGACACGACGGAAGGCCTTGCCGGTGAGGCCGGGACGCGAGTGACCGTGGAATACGAGTCCGGCTGGTTCACCGATACCGCGAAGAGGATCCAGGTGATGGGCGTCGAGCTTGAGGACGAGCCCGCTCCCGACGAGTGGGCGCCCGAGCCCGAGCCCGAACCCGAACCGTTCCCTCCCCCGGCCACGAACTGACGGGAGGTTGAATGTGTCGCGCGGCCGTCATCCACCGAAACCGCCTCCGGATGATGGTCGAACCAAGCATGTCTCCCGGCCCCGGCCGGGGGATGTGCTTGGCCCGTCCAGCGGCGCCGGCCTCCGCTCGCCGGGAACCTTCCCCTCCCGGCCCCCACTGCGGCCCCACCGCGCAACAAGACCGCGAAGGACCCGAAGGCCACCAAAGAATTCGGACTGACTCGACCAAGCCCCGGTCGCCGTCGAGCGGGACCATGGCGACAAAGGCCATTTGACCGTTCGGCGATCCTCTTTTCGGTTGGCGACTCCTCATCCCAACATGACGAGGAACGGATCCTCCAAGGCTTGCGCGATCCAGCGGAGGAACCGCGCCGCGTCGGCCCCGTCCACCAAGCGGTGATCGTAGGAGAGAGACAGGGGCAGGATCTTCCGCGGCTCGAAACGGCCTTCCCCGTAAACCGCCTCCACCGAGGTCCGCGACAAACCCAGGATCGCCACTTCGGGAAAATTCACAATGGGAGTGAAGCTGGTTCCGCCGATGCCTCCCAGGTTGGTGATGGTAAAGCAGCCGCCCCGAAGGTCGTCGGGTCCGATCTTCCCCTTCCGCGCCCGCTCGGCAATCTCCGTCAACTCGAGGGACAACTCGATCAGGTTCTTCTGGTCCACGTCGCGGATCACCGGAACCAACAAACCCCGCTCCGTGTCGACGGCCACGCCGATGTGGAAATACCGCTTGTAGATGATTTCCTGGTTTTCCATGTCGATACTGGCGTTGAACTTGGGAAAGACCCTGAGCGCCGCCTCCGCCACCTTGAGCGCGATGGCCGTCACGGTCAGCTTCCCCCCCGCCGCCTCGACCCGCGGTGCGTAACGTCGCCTGAGTTCCTCGAGTCGCGTGACGTCCGCCCGGTCATGGTTGGTCACATGGACCACATGGGCCCACGCCTTCGCCAAGTGGCGCGCCGTGGCCCGTCGCACGCTGCCGAAGGATTCTCGTTCGATTTCACCGAATTGGGAGAAATCGGGCAGCTCCGCCGGAGGCCCGGCCGGCCCCGGCCGCTCCCGAACCTGCCGCGAGTGGGCTTTGACATCGTCGACGGAAATCCGTCCCTTGGGACCCGATCCGGAGATTCGAGCGATGTCCATCCCGATCTCCCTGGCAAACCTGCGAACCGCCGGTGAAGCGGGCACAGCCTTCGAGGACGGCGTTTCCTCCCGAACCCGATCGCGGAAATCCACCACTTCGCCGCCCTTCCGGGCGGACTTCGCCTCGGCTTTCTCTTCCCCTTTCCCTACGGGTCGTCCCCCCTCCTTCCTCTCCCGCTCCTCCTTATCCTCGCTATCCTCCTGTTCCTTCTCTTCCTTCTTTTCTTTCTTCTCCTCCTTGCCCTTCCCCTCCTTGCCCTCCTCTTTTCCCTCCAGGGTCAGGATCAACTGACCGACCTTCACGCTGTCGCCCTCGGCAACATGAATTTGAGCCACCTTTCCACCCACGCCGCAAGGCACCTCCACCGTGGCTTTGTCCGTCTCCAGCTCTAGAACGGCCTGGTCCTCGGCGACGCTGTCGCCCTCTTTTACGAGAACCGAAACCACGTCTCCCGACTCAATGCCCTCTCCCAACTCGGGGAGTCTAAATTCCTGTGCCATCGTTTTCGCCTTCAGATCCTCTCCAACCGGCCGGTGCGGCCCAGGGGGCCGACCGGATTTCGTCACAGCAGCCACGGATTGGGTCGACTCGTATCGATGTCCAGCTCCTTGATCGCCTTCTGGACCACCCCCACTTCCACCTCGCCCTCCCGCATCAATCCGTAAAGGGCCGACAGAGCGATGTGCCGGTGATCCACCTCGAAGAAATCCCTCAAAGCCTGCCGGGTCTCACTCCGGCCAAAGCC
>CAYRCA010000659.1:0-2766 GCA_964422565.1 uncultured Acidobacteriota bacterium
GTGGTTTTCGAAGGCGACCCGCACGCTCGACGCCTCGAAGAGCGGGACCCAGTGCTCCCTTACCCGGGCGCTGACCGAACCGTGGTAGCTTCGCACCGACGGAAACGCCGGGACGTGGTACAGGGGGAACACGTGGGGAACGTGGCGGCGCGCTTCGAGGGTGTCGGCGAGCCACCGGGCCTGGTCGCCGTCGATCGGGTTGCTGTGATCCGTATCGAGCAGCACGATGCTCATGTAATCGCCGAAGTCCAGCACGTTGTAGCCCGGCTGGCCGGGCATGGCGAACAGGCTGTAGAAATAGGGCGAGATGGCGGCGCGCGAAGCGTCGTCGCCGGCGTAGCGGGGAAGTTCGACCCTTCGCTCGTGATCGTCCCGATGATAGTAGCCGCCCCGCACCTCGTGATTTCCGATGGCCACGACCACCGGTACAACACGCCCGTCCTCGGTGACGAGGGTTCTCTGGTAGGCTTCGAACCACTCGTACCAACGGTCAACCCGATCCTCCCGTCCGTCCGCGTAAGCTAGATCGCCGCCGAAGATGATGAAGTCCGGGTCGTAACGGAGCACTTCTCGATTCGTCTCCTCCATCCAGACCTGATCGTGACGCACGTCGCCGCCGGCGGCGAAACGAATCGGCTCGCTCGCATCGACGGGCATGGTGCGGAACGAGTAGATCCGCGAGTGGTGACCGAAACGGAATCGGTAGGTGGTGGCGGGATCGAGGCCGGTCAACTCGACGCGATGAATCGTCCGGTCGGAGAATGGAAAGGCGTGACTCCGCGCCGACGCCGACATCCACGTTCCGGATCCGGCAACGCGGTAGTCCAGGACGGGCTCCCGCGTATTGTTTGTCGAGTGCCAGTCGATCGTCATGGTGGTGGTCGGGTCCTGCCGCCAGGTCAGGTAAAGGCCGACCGGGTCAAAGAACGGCCGGCCATCGGCCGGCGGCTCGGCGTAAGCGTGCCGCAGTGTGACGAGGAGAAGAAAAACGACCGCCATCTTGAAGCGCGACGCGCCGATCCGCCTGTAAGTAAAGAATTTTTGCATAGTCCCCACCACCGCGTGTCTTCGGAATCAGTGTCGCGGAAAGCCGCTCCGGCGACGAACATCCACTCCCGCCGAACGCGCTTTCCGACCCAAGCGTGTAGCGGAAGACGAGTTGGTTGTCAATGGGGCCGTCGTCCAGGTCGTCCAGCTGGAATACCTGAAGGTCCGGAATGGGAGAAGTGGCAGAGCAGAGATACCGAAAGGATCGCGGGCGGCTGGGAGGCCCGTAAAACCCCTCCTGGGAAATTTACCTTAAAGGCGGTCCTGAACTGCACAGATCCAAGCACGTCAAGAAATCGTCCACAACATCTATTTTTCAGCTTATCTACAGACGGGCCCGGTTCCGGCTGAGGCCGGATACGTCGGGAGGCGAAGAGGGGACTGTTTAAATGGTCCTCGGCTGGTTCCGGAGGCCAGACGGGGGCCGCCCTCGTTACGGGGGTCGGTCGTGAGTCGACTGGCCCTCAGAAGGGCCCTGCGTTCACCAACTCGACCGGTTCGCCGTCCTTGCTGAGAGTTTCGGTCGACTCCACAACTGCCTTGAGCGCCGCTTCAACAGCGGCGGCTGAAGCGTCGGAGTACGCGGCGAGGTACCGCGCGCCCGTGCCGCCAACATGCGGCGCCGCCATCGACGTCCCCGAGAGCGTCGTCGTACCGCCCCCCTGCTTGGTCGACAAGATGCCCACGCCCGGCGCCCAGACGTCGACACATGAGCCGTAGTTGCTCCAGGAGGCCTCCTCGTCGTTCGAGTCCGTCGCCGCGGTCGTCATGACGCCGTCGTGGAGGCCCGCCCGGGCCGGCGAACTGTTGCAGGCGTCGGCGCCGCTGTTGCCCGCCGCAATGGAGTAGAAGACTCCGCTGTCGGCCGATCTTATCACCGCAGCGTCGAGCGCGTCGCTCGCGCCGCCGCCAAGGCTCATATTCGCGATGGCCGGTTGCTTCGCATTGTCGGTCACCCAGTCCACACCCTTGATGACGCCCGACGTGCTGCCCGTGCCGCCGCACCCCAGGACCTTCACGCCGGTGAGCGGTGCGTCCGGGGCCACGCCGACGACATCAACGGCGTTGTTGATGGCCGCCACCGTACCGGCGACGTGGGTCCCGTGCCCGTGGCAGTCCTTGTTGGGGCCGCCGGCGAAGTTGACGTGCCCCCCGACATCAAGATCGCGGTGCCCGGCATCGATGCCGGTGTCGATGATGTAGGCGTTGACCGTTGTCACCGACTCCTTGCCCTGGGCGCCAATCCGCGTAATGCCCCAGGGCACCTCCTGCGGCGGATCGTCCCCGCCGCCTCCGCGGTTGCCGGGGTTGGAAGGGCGCTGGACGATGCTCATCGTGCCGTCGGCCTCTACGTAGGCAACCTTCGGATCGTTCTCGAGCGCGACGATCTGGGGTGCCGTCAACCGGCCCGCGAATCCCCGCAAGGCGGCGCTGTAGACATGGACGGCGCGGAACCCGTGCAGGCTTTCCAGATACTGAACGAAACCGGCGACACCCGGGTCCACATAGTTCCAGGCGGGTGGATTCGCCCGCGCGCGTTCGTCGGGAAGGTAAGCCCGCGCGAAAAGATTGAAAACGGCGGGCTGATCGTCAAACACCACGATCACGGGAAAGGTCGCCGCCTGCTGCGGTGTGGCGACAATACCCGGCATCGTCACGAGGAACCCGAGAAAAAGGGCGAGTGCGAGGCGCCTGCTGCCCATGGTATCCTCCTTGCTT
>CAYRCA010000660.1:0-2763 GCA_964422565.1 uncultured Acidobacteriota bacterium
CAGGGGTCAAGGGGCGCTGATATTGAGCCGCTTCAGTTTCTCGTTCAGGGTGGTGGGGTTCACCCGCAGGAGGCTGGCCGCCTTCTTCTGGTTCCAGTCCGTCTTTCTCAGGGCGGTCAAGATCAGGTTCTTTTCGAACTCCTGGACCAAGTCCTTCAGAGACGCGCCGTTGCCGCTGAGCCGCAGTCTTCCGAGATTGACCGAAGTGGAGTCGAGGATGTCCCTGGGAAACAGGTCCTGTGTGATCAGCCCGTTTTCGGGCACCAGCACGACGGCTCGTTCGATCGCGTTCTCCAACTCCCGGACGTTGCCCGGCCAATCGTACTCCATGAGGAGTTTCAAGGCGTTCTGATCCAGCGAACAGGGCGCCCGACCATCGCTTTCACAGAAGCGTTTGATGAAGTGATCCACGAGCAGCGGGATGTCGTCTTTTCTCTCCCGCAGGGGCGGCAATGGAATCGTGATGACGTTGAGCCGGTAATAGAGGTCGTCACGGAACTCGTTTCGATCCACGGCCTCCTTGAGGTCGATATTGGTGGCGGCGATAATACGGACATCCACCTTGATATTGTCGAGCCCGCCGACCCTCCGGAACTCCCTTTCCTGAATCACGCGGAGCAGCTTTGCCTGGGTCCGCATGGGAACGGTTCCGACTTCGTCCAGAAACACCGTTCCTTCGTCGGCGATCTCGAACAAACCCTTCTTGGCCGACACGGCGCCCGTGAAGGCGCCCTTCACATGGCCGAAGAGCTCGCTTTCCAAGAGGTCGCTGGGAATGCTGCCGCTGTTGAGGGCCACAAAGGGCTTGCTCGATCGGGGGCTCGTGTTGTGGATGGCCTTGGCCACCAATTCCTTCCCCGTCCCGCTGTCGCCCACGATGAGCACGGTGCTGCGCGTCGGGCCGACATGGGAGATCAGGTCGAAGACCCTCTGCATAGGCTCGCTCTTGCCCACGATGCTGTGAAAAGCGAAACGTTTTTCGATGGTCTTGCGGAGACGGCGGTTCTCGATCTCGAGAGCCCTCCGCCGCAGGCCGTTTCGGATGATGTGCAGCAATTCCTCATTCTTGAACGGCTTGGTAACGAAGTCGAAGGCGCCCGCCTTGGTGGCTTGAACCGCGTTCTCAATGGATGCGTAAGCCGAGATCATGACCACCACGACGTCGGAGTCGAAAGCCATGATCTCGTCGAGGATCTCGAGACCACTCTTGCCGGGAAGCATAAGGTCGAGCAGGACCAAGTCGACCGGATCCTCTTTCAGGCGGCCCAGCCCCTCGTCCGCGTCGGCCGCGGTGAAGACGCGGTAGCCCTCGCCGGCGAGAAGCTTGGAGATCACCTCCCGCATGATTTCTTCGTCGTCGATCAATAGAATGGCGGCATCCGACATGGAGTAGGTCAACCCTCAGTGAACCCGTTTGACCGGGAGGTGCAGGGAGAAAGTCGTTCCCTTCCCAGGCTCACTGTCAACCGCTATTCTACCCGAGTGCTCCTGGATAATTCCATAGGAGACCGAGAGGCCCAGCCCGGTACCTTTGCCGACAGACTTCGTCGTGAAGAAGGGGTCGTAGATTCGTCTGATGTCCTCCCTGGAGATTCCCGATCCCGTGTCGGCGACCTTCACGATCAACTCGGAATCCTCACACCGGGTCGATAGTCGCAGCCGCCCGCCTTTTGGCATGGAGTCGCGGGCGTTAAGGAAGAGGTTCATGAACACCTGCTGCAGTTTTCCGCCGTTGCCCACCGTCTTGGGCAGCGTGGGATCGAAGTCGACGTCGACCTTGATGTCGCCGTTCCTGAACTGGTGGTCCAGCAGTGAAAGCGTGTCGAGCATGAGGGAATTGACGTTCACCTCTTCAAAGTCGCGATCCGAGAAACGGGCAAAGTTCAGAAGGTTGTTGAGAATGTCCGACGCGCGGAAACTCTGTGTCTCGACCTTCCGCAGCAATTCGTGGCGGGGATCGTCCCTTAGGGTCTCGCCGAGGAGCATTTGGGCGTAGCTGCTGATGGCGGCTAGCGGGGTGTTCACCTCATGGGCCAAACCGGCCGCGAAGAGACCGATTGAGCTCAGTTTCTCCGCCTGCTGGAGTTGACTTTCGAGCTGAACCTTCTCGGTGATGTCGTCGAAGACGAGCAGCGTGCCGGTGTTCACACTGTCATGCGAGATGAAGGGAGACAGCGTCACGTTGATTAGACGAGCGGTCCCGTCATCGAGACGGATGTGCGCTCTGAAGAGACGGGACAGTCGCCGCACGATCCAGTCGGGACCGTCGACCATCTCCAGCACGGACTCGACCAGGTTTCGGGGCAGCACGTCCGAAAGGAGGCGATCCACGGCGTCCTCTCTGGGGAGACCCGTAAGCGAGGTCATGGTACCGTTCCAGACCGTTACCCGTCCCTCGGCCGTAATCACGACGACTCCGAGGCTGATGCTCTCAATGACGTTCTCGGCATACACCTGAAGCTGGTGCAACTCGCCGGCCTTCGCCTCGAGGGAACGGTACAGCATGGCGTTGTCGATAGCGATGGCCGCGTAGCCAGCCAGGCTGGACAGAAGGTCCAGATCCTCGCTGGTCAAATAATCGCCGTTTCTCCGCCTGCCCAGACCCAGAAAACCGATGACCCGGCCGCGCACGATGAGAGGCTCGACATGGCGAACGCCCCATTGGTGGACTCTCTCCCGGACATCGTTCAAGCCCCCGCCCCCATCCCCACCGAGTCGACCTTCGCGGCCAGCCAGCTCTCCCAGGACCTCCCGGGATATTTC
>CAYRCA010000661.1:0-2757 GCA_964422565.1 uncultured Acidobacteriota bacterium
GGTGAATCCGCTCTTGAAGGACATCAGGACGTGTCCGCCGTCTTCGACGAACCGGCCGATGCGCTGCAGAAGTTCGTCGTCGGCGACGTAGAGAGGCGGCACGAGCAGCACCCGATATCGGGCAAGATCCTCGGTCTGGGGGAAAACGAAGTCCACTCCCACGTTCAGATCGTAGAGTGCGCGGTGCATCTGCCCCAATACCGTCATGTAGTTGACCCGGTCGCTGAACCTCATGAAGCGGATCCCCTGGAAGGAATCAATGCTGTAAAGGATGGCGACCTGATTCTCGGTCTTCAGGTTCGCCAGTTCGGGACCCACCCGCCTGAGTTCGTGGGCGATTTGCGTCGCCTCGCGGTATATCCGGTTGGGTTCCAGATCGTGGCCCAGGACGCCCTTCCAGTAGGTCTCCTGCCCGTAGTGGAGCGAGTGCCAGTGCCAGTAGGCCACCATGTTGGCGCCGCTCGCCACATGGCTGTAAGCGCTCAGACGCAGCTGGCCGTCGTAGGGGGGCTGCTGCTGCCGGGAGTCCCATCCGATGGTCTGCGCGTTGGTTTCGGTGACCAGATAGTTCCGCCCCTTCAGCGACCGGCAGAGATCTCCGGAAAGCGCGATACCGTACCCGTCCAGGTCATCCTGCACATCGTGATAGGGATTGACCGCGGTCATGTCGATGTGCCGCCCGATCTCGTATTGATCGATGTCCGTACGCAGCCCGCCGATGAAGTTGTGGGTGACGAACTGGTCGGGCCGCATATACTCCCGGACGATATCGGCCTGCCAGGCTAGAAAGTCCGTCACGGTCTTCCGTTGGTAGCGCTGCCATTCCAGTTTGAAGCCGGGGTTGATGATGCCGTCGATCGGCGGTACTTCGTCCCAGTCCTGCATCAGCTGGCCCCAGAAAGCCAGCCCCCAAATCTCGTTCAACCTCTGGGGGGTCGAGTACTTTTCCTTCAGGTACTCGATGAACGCCAGTCGCGTGTGGGGAGTGGGAAAGCCCGGCCCGTGGGTCTCGTTGTCCACCTGAAACCCAATCACCGCCGGGTGGTCCTTAAAGCTTTCAACCACTTGGCGAATGATCCGCTCGGCATGGTGGAGGTACGCCGGATGGGTAATGTCCATGTTCTGTCGCGGCCCGTACGCCCCCGGCGTGGTCCTGCCGGGATAGGTGAGATAGCCCTCCCCCTGGGAGGGCGGCGCCTCCGTGTTCCGAAATACCAGTATCTCGGGGTGCTTCCGATACAGCCACGGGGGGATCGAGTAGGTGGGCGTTCCCAGGATTACCTTGATGTCCGCTTCGTGCAGCTTGTCGATGATGCGGCGCATCCAGTCGGACTGAAAGTCCCCCTCCCTCGGCTCCCAGTTCGTCCAGGTCGACTCGCCCAGCCGAATCACGGAGATTCCGGCCTCCTTCATGAGTTCGATGTCCCGGTCCAGTCGCTCGTAAGGCATGTACTCGTGGTAATAGGACGCGCCGTAAAGAATAGTGTCCAGCTTTGGATCGCCCGCGTAAGCGCACCAAGAGACGAGCCACAGTAACACCGTTCCCAAGGTTACAGTCTTTGTTCTTGCGACCTTCATAATCCTCATCCCGCTTTCCTCCCGGGGACTGTGATTGAACGACCCGAGCACCCCCGACTCCATGGCTCACCCCCCGCAGTTCCCGGATTCCAAAAGGGTGTCCGGCACCGGAGCACTCTCCAATTCTCGCTGCCGGGGACGGGGAAGACAATCCGGACAACTTCGAAAACGCCCCGACAGGCGCTTCGCCCCGACTTTCGGCTTTTCACGAAGGGGCTCATCGATGTGTCACGAAGGAACACATCGGCTCCTCCGACGGCGCTTCGGATGTCGTCCCGCAGACACACCACGCCCGATTTCTTCGTGTCTTTCACGGGTCGTCCGACCTTCAACCGATGGCTTCTTCCGGCGGGGGTCTTTTCTCTTGCCTTCCCTCGGACCGATCGAAAGGCCCGTGGCGCGGAACGCGCTGATTCAGCGCGGGAGTCGGCGGGACGACCAAGGCTTGAGCAAAGGCCCCGCCTCGGCCGAACGCGTGGACTACCCGGGAAAAGGGTGTTTCCAGAACCTCGGTGTGACGCCCGGCCTGGAGGCGGGGGCTTCGCTGCTCAGTGACGTCGGCATCTCGGGTTTCTACGACAACGGCTCCTCTTTCGGCGGACAAGGAGCCGACAGCTTTGGGCGTTATGCACACCACGCTCCGCATGGGAATCGACGAGGATCACTCGGTCCTCGATGAGAATGCGGCAGCTCGATGGATGGCGCGCCTGTTTGTGGCCGACAACGCGGCCCTGGCCAACGCCATAGGCGGGCCAAACCCCACGCTGACGACCCAGGCGCTGGCTACGCGTCCCGCCGAAAAGATCTTCGAGAAGTACTTCGGCGGTTCGGGCTGGGTGCGCAGAGAATCGCCCGTATCCTCCACCGATCCTCGGGTGAATCTTTGAGGGGCGGAACCGTGGTAGCGCCGCGCCTTTCGAGACCCCACACCGGGTCGACGGGCGGTTGCCTGCCGTGATGTGTTCGACTTGGCCGCGCTGACATTGGGTGCCGCCAACGGCACCACAGTCCGGTCGCGATGTAGGGGTAACGCTTCGGCTCCCCTGTCTGACCAAGAAAAATCAAACAACTCGGAACTCGGAAACTCGGAACTGGGAACTCGGAACTCGGAACTTCGGAACCCGAAACCGCCGCAATTTTCGTCCCTCCGGGTGCGCCCCGCTCATGGACACTCACTCC
>CAYRCA010000662.1:0-2746 GCA_964422565.1 uncultured Acidobacteriota bacterium
TTCTCCGAAAAATAGCCCGATGCAAGAGGCATTGTAGGCTCTTCAGCCGCGGTGGACGGGCTTCCTCCGTCGACTCAATCTCTCGCGCGCCCGCCTCACTTCACCATGCTTTTATATTTAATGAATTAAATGATTCATGACGAAACACGATCCCCGGTGCCGGGATCCGGCACGCCAGGACCCCGGCAAATTCTCCGTGCCAATTTGTCCGGGACCTCGCTGTGACGCGGCACCGCCTCCACAGTTCCGGTTCCCGGATTCGTCCACAACGAGTGCGCCCGCCCCTCGCGTTTCAAGTAGCACCCGAATCTGCGGAGATGGCGGAGCAGACTTGTCCTCTTCACTTGACGCGTACGGTCTCCCGAAGCGCATCCGGAGGCAGGCCTCGAAGCGTATCCTCTCGACGATCTCTGAGAATCAATGAGATGGCTTCCGCCAGACTTTCGCGCGACTCGTCCTTGGTCCTGCCCTGACCATTCGCGCCGGGCACTTCGGGGCAGTACGCGATGAACCACCCTTCATCCCGTTCGATGATCGCCGTGAATTCGTTTTCCATCGGGCACCTCGAAACTCTTCATTGCCCCGCCCGGGGGCCGCTCGCAGGAGCCTCGGCGGGAGTCCCCCATGTGAATAGTATACGCGCCTCCAGCACCAGGATTGTCCCGTCAAACTAACTTGAACGATTCTTGAACGAGTCTTGACCGGACGCGGTGGGATCTCCGGCGGCGAAGTGCTAGCCTGACCATGGGGAGTCGAACGGAAGGTACGTCGTTTACAGCCGGCCGCCTCTGGGAGAGAGATTCGAAGCGGATATCTTTCTTCTGGACCTTTGGAGCCGGACGGAGACCTGTCTGGTCGAGCATCCCGCTCACGACTCGGTGATGGGTTGGGTTCCGGAAAGCAACCACGTCCTTTTTGCCAGCGACCGCACCGGAACCAACAGCCTCTGGAGTTTGGCCGTGGTTGACGGGAAACCCGAAGGCGCCCCGACATTATTGAAGCGGGATGTGGGCCGGATACTCCCGCTTGGATTCGCCCGCGATGGCTCCTTCTTCTAGTCGGTGATGAAGGCCGCTAGGGACGTCATGACGATGGAAATTGACCCGTGGACGGGTACCGTGGTCGGTCCACCGGAGAAGTTCATTCTGAACTACGAGGGCTCGAACCAGGGCCCGAGTTGCTCGGAAATCGGAGTGCGCTGACCATGTCTCTTACGTCCGATGGACGCTGGTTGGCATTTAGCGCATCGGGCGAAGAAAAGACCCTTCAAGTCATGCCCAGCAGCGGGGGAGAAGCCAGGATGCTGCATCGGTTCGAGCCCAAAGGTTACGGAGTCTCCCACACCTGGAGCCCGGACGGAAAGTACATCTTCCTCACCGGCCGGGACAAAGTGGGTAACGAGCGATCGCTGTGCCGGATCGCAATCGAGCGAGGGACGGTTCAGGAACTCACTCCGGAGATATTATCGCTCGGTTCCATCACGGCGCACCCCGATGGTGGCACACATTGCCTTTCATTCTGCAACCGATCTGGACTCGGCGACGGACGTCTGGGTGATGAAGGACTATCCGCCCAACAGGTAACTCGGGTGACGGTCTCGAAATAGCCCGGGAGTTCGCTCCCGGGTGCGGAGGACGCGCGATGAACGGCCCGAGTCCCGAGATGACCGAGACGGGTAGAACGGGGCTTGCCGACGGGGCTCCCGGCGCGCGACAACGGAGGTCGGGGCGATCCGAGGGAGCCGGATTGGGTCGAGTTTCAACGCAAAGACGCAGGGACGCGACGACGCAAAGGCGATCCGGCCCTTGCGACTTGGCGGCTTGGCGTTGAATCCCGTTCTTCAAGGGACTGTCCCCAGCTCCTCCCAGCTGTTAAGTGGACGCAGGCCCAATCCCGCCGGCCGAGCCTTCCCCCCGCTCTTCCGCCAATCTCCGTTAGCCCGGGCAGTCGATGATACGAATGATGTGAGATCTGAGTTCGGGAACCTTGTTCCGCACCAGATCCCACACGATTTGGTAATCAACGCCGAAGTAGCCGTGAATGAGACGGTCCCGGAGGCGAGCGATCCGCCCCCACTCGACCTTGGGATGCTTCTCACGGAACTCCGTAGGCAGCTTCTTGGTCGCTTCCCCGATCACCTCCAGGCTGCGCACGAACGCCCGCCGCAGTGTCTCGTCCGCGTCAAAGCGTTCGAAAGCAAGCCCCTCGCTTTGCTCGATCAGGTAATCCGCTTCGGCCAAGATATGACGAAGATAGTCACGCGGCTCGAAGGACATCGGTTGCCTCGGCCAGGATGCGCGGGCCAACGTACGGGGAAAGTGCTTCCGTCGTCACGACTTCCACCGGGTGATCCAGCGTCTCCTCGAGTAGATCCGCCAAGGCCATGAAACGATCGAAGGACTTCTCCGCGGGGATGAACTCGACGAGCACGTCCACGTCACTGTCGGGGCGCGCCTCGTTCCGCAGCACGGAACCGAAGTGCGCGAGTCGGCACACCCCGAGACGCCGAATTTCGGCCTCGATGGCAAGCAGACGGCGGATCGCCTCGAGGCATTGGGAGACATTGCGGGGATCAATGCACTGCCCCATCCCGAAGGCGCTGACCCGCTCCGCCATGCAATCCCCCCGGCTCACGATCACGGGCTTTTCGAACAAGGCCGCTTTGGTCAGTATGTTGCTGCTGTGTTCGAAATCCTCGTAGACGGCGAACAGGAGATCGCAGGCCTCCACCAGGGCGTTGAACTGG
>CAYRCA010000663.1:0-2746 GCA_964422565.1 uncultured Acidobacteriota bacterium
GGGTGCGGAACTACGGCGAGGGACGCGTCTTCTACAGCGGATTGGGCCACCCCCCCGAGATCTGGGAGCATCCCGATGTTCGGACGATGTGGGTTGAGGCGGCGAAGTGGGTCTTGGGCATGACGGAAGGGGACGCGACGCCCCGCCCGTAGGCGGGCCCAAGGGCGAAGCAGGCGCCCGAAGCGTGCCGTTCCCCGGCGCCTCGGCGGCCGGAAGGCGGCTTTGCCGGCCGCATCCTCTCGCCGCTCGTTCGGCGGAGACTTCCGACCCCCCCGGAGGAATTCGGGTATCATTTATCCCATGTTCCGTCCCTGGCCCATAGGGATTGTCCTCGTGGTCACGCTCTCGGGAGTCGCGACGACGATTTTCGCCAGGTACACGATCAAGGATCTCCAAGTGAAGGCGGCCCGGGACTATTCGACCCACCAGGCTTTCCAGAGCCTGGTGATCGCCGCGCACCCGTGCACGACACAGGACGCCGCGCAAGACCTTTTCGACACCAAGAAGCTGATCGAGAAAGGCATCATGCCGGTCCTGATCGTGGTCGAGAACGAAAACGATTTCCCGGTTCGGCTACATGAGGACGCCATCTTTCTCGTGGACCCTTTGGGGCGTCGCAATCCGGTGATCCACTTTGTAGACGTGTTGCTGGAGATCAATCTGAAGCGTCCCGTTTCCAGCTACCCCACACGGAAGGAGGTGCTCCTGCGGCAGGCCGTGAGGCGGGAGATGTACCTCGATTTCGAGCACAAGTCTTTCGGGGAGAGGTTGATCGCCCCTCACGGCTCGGATCAGGGGGTGGTCTTCTTCCGCCTGCCGGAGGACGGCACCCTCGAGGATCATCGGCTCTATTTTCCCGAGGTCGTTAACTTCGCCACCCAGGAACCCTTGATGTTCTTCGAACTCTACCTCGATTGAGGTTCCAGACTAAAGATCCACATGGAGGGAATCCCCCGAATCCACTTCACCGAATACACTCTCGAGAACGGCCTGAAGATCGTTCTTTCCCCCAACGACCGGATTCCCCTGGTGCATGTCAGCCTGCATTACCGCGTGGGCTCCAGCTACGAGCCTCCCGGGCTATCCGGTTTCGCTCACCTCTTTGAACACATGATGTTCCAAGGCTCGGCCAATGTGGGGAAGAACGAGCACGGCCACTACATCGACAACGCCGGGGGGCGGTGGAACGCCTCCACGAGTAAGGACCGGACAAGCTATTTTGAGACCGTCCCTTCCCATTACCTCGAGTTGGCGCTCTGGCTGGAGGCCGACCGGATGAGTTCGCTCGAGGTGAGCGAGGAGAATTTCGAGAACCAGCGCCGCACTGTCATCGAGGAGAAGAAACAGAGCTACGACAATCAGCCCTACGGCCTTTCTTTCCTGCGTTTCGACGAACTGGCCTACCATAACTGGGCCTACGCCCACCCGATCATCGGGTCGGTGGACGATCTGGAGAAGGCGAGCGTGGACGACGCGAAGGCGTTCCACCGCGCCTTCTACGGGCCGGGCAACGCCATCCTCGTTTTGGCCGGGGACCTGGTCGAGCGGGACGCACTCGAGGCGATCCGTCGGCATTTCGAACCGATCCCCGACAAGACGTCGGCCGGCGAGCCGGACCTGAGGGAACCGGTACAGACAGCCGAGAGGTTCGAGACCATGGTGGACCCATTGGCTGTCCTCCCGGCGGTTGCCGTTGGCTACCACATGCCGCCTCTCGACACTCCCGAATACTATGCTCTCTCGATGCTGGCCTTGGTTCTCGCCGATGGAGATTCGTCACGCTTCTATCAGCAATTCGTTTACGACAACAACTGGATTACCGGGCTCTACGCCGGTCCCAACCAGTATCGGGGTCCGGAGTTGTTCCGCATCTGGTTTCAGGTGCAACAGGCGGTGACCACCGACGAGATCATCGGAGCCGTCGACCAGGAGCTTGACCGCTTGTGTCAGGCGCCCATTGACGGCAGGGAGTTGGACAAGGCCAGAAGTAAGGTGAGTCACCGGTTTGTCTCGCGCCTGTCCAAGATCGCGCAGGTCGGCGAGCTGCTGGCCCAATCGACCTCCCTGCTCGGAGACCCGGGGGCGGTCAACCACCAGCTGGAGAAATACCTCTCCGTTACGCCGGAAGGGATTTGTGACGCCGCGCGCCGGACCTTTCACGACAGGAATCGCACCACGATCCTGGTCGAACCGGGAAGATCCGTATGAGAATCCCTCCGGCTCCGGGCAAGATTCGCAACATCGACTACCCGACCTTCCCGTCGCTGTCCCGGGTGGGAGATCTGGAGCTGCTTTGCGTCCCGGACTCACACCTCCCCCGTCTGACCGTGTGTCTGGCCTTGCCTTTCGGTCGGGTGCACGATCCCGACGATCGGCGCGGTCTGGCTCAGGTTTGCGTCGAGATGCTGAAGGAGGGAACGTCGTCTCGTTCGTCCCGCGAGATCGCCGAGGAGTTGGATCGGCTGGCCATCGATTACGAGACCGAGGTGAACATGGAGTATGCGCTGCTCTCGGCCTCCTTCCTCGAGGAGCACACGGAGCGCGCTTTGGCGATCCTGTCGGACTTGGTCCGGACCCCGGGTTTTCCGGAGGCGGAGTTGGAGAAGGTGAAGACCCGCTGGCGCAGTCTGCTGGTCGCGCAACGGTCGGACCCGGGCTTTCTGGCGAACGAACGCTGCTTTGCCGGGCTTTTCCCGGGACACCCCTATTCCAAGATCAGTATTCCCCCCCGACACCTTGAGGAAAT
>CAYRCA010000664.1:0-2746 GCA_964422565.1 uncultured Acidobacteriota bacterium
CCGCAGTCCAAGGCGATTTCCGCCCGGCGGCGTTCAGTACTCTGAAATCAGACTGCTTGACCATGTGTCCTGTTTCTTTCCTGCACCCCGTAACCGGAGCGCGGATTTCAACTTAGGACACAATCAGGAAAGACCCGGCTAGACAGGTTGTTAGTGTTTAGTGACCCGATCGGACCACTTCGTAAAGGGTCGGCCTCGTTCTACGAAACCGTAGGTCGCAGGTTCAAGTCCTGCCGGGCGCGCCACTTTCCCCCCGATGGCCCGAAGGCGTAAGTGAGCGCGGGAACCTGCAGGCACCTCCCGATCCGAATCCGGAGACCCCGTTCGGGCCCCTCTCCTCTGTAACTCGGTGACCCGCGGTTCCAGTCCCTCCTGCGCCGGATGAACTTCCCGGAGTGGGCCGAAGGGAGAAGCGGCACTCCGTGCGATGGGACGGTGGGCGGCCACCACCAGCTTCAGTTTCCCGCCTGATGCGTCCTTCCGCAAGCGGATAAGGCTCACACGCTTTCGAGCCACGACCCAACCGTCAAGTACCAACGCGCCAATGACCCGCTCGTAACCCAGCCTCGGGACCTTTGTCGTATCTCCGCATCCTCGGGCAGCGCGGATCTTCTTCGGCGGGATCGAGATGCAGTTCTATCGCCTCGACGAATGTTCCTCAACCTTTCTTCGCGGATCCCCCCTTCGCTGACGCAACCGGGGAGGGACGGGACCGTGACCGTAGAGTCCCCGTCTTTACTCGGCTCAAGAACCGCCCGAAGCTTCATGGGATAGGCTGCCAGCGTTCGTCCTCCCGCGCTCTCAGCAGCGACTCGAGCAGCCGCCGTCACTTGAGGATGGTCACTTCCTCGCTGGCCGCGACCGACTCCAGGACCTTGCCGAAGTCGTTTCGAACCTGCCGCACGGTGGCCGTCTTCACGATGTGGATATTACACATTGCCCCCGATGTCCATCGCCGGTACCGTTCACCGCCGGACCGGAGGGAAGACAGCCATCCTGGCTGTCTCCGACGGATCTTGGCACCCACCGGCCACCCGGGAGCGGGCCTTCCCAGAGTCGACGCCGAGACCGCTCGGGGACCGGCTGGAAGCCCGTCTTCCCCGCAGTGTCGCCGGGGCGGATGCGATCCTTACCTGCTCTCGTTTCTCCGTTATCCGGCGTCGCAACCCCCGATCCGGGTAGCGAACCGTCCCGAGGATACGTCAGCCGAATGGAGACGCCTTCCCGGGAAACGCTTAATTGAACCGTCCAGCGCCCAGCCTCTGTCGCCGAGTATGGTACAGTGTTCCCATTCCGGATCTTTTTCTATTAACAGGCGGCAACAGCGCTGTTGAAATCAGGATTCTCGAGACCGAACACCTCTGGTCGGAGAAAGGAGCGCCGCTTGCCGGAAGCGGTTTTTCGGCGTCGCCACTGGACCCTGCTTGCGTCGGCCGTCGCATTAGCGTTTGGGCTGGCCCTGCTCTGGCGCGGTGCGCAACCGGCCGCGGCGGTCGACTTCGACGCTGAAATCCGTCCCCTGCTCAATGAAACGTGCGCCGCCTGCCACGGGGGGGTGAAGCGCGAAAGCGGCCTGAGTCTTCTCTCGCGCAGCTCCGCCGTGGAGCCCGCCGAGTCGGGGCGACCCGCTCTCGTGCCCGGCAGGCCCGGCGAAAGCGAGCTGATTCGCCGCGTCGCCCACTCCGACCCTTCGGTTCGCATGCCGCCTCACGGCGACGCGTTGGCACCCGAGGAGGTGGATCGCCTCAAGCGCTGGATCCGTCAAGGGGCGGCCTGGCCTCCCCACTGGGCCTACCTCGAACCGGAGCCGGTTGAACCTCCCCCGGTCTCGGACCCATCCTGGCCGAAGAACGGAATCGACCGGTTCATTCTGGCGCGGATCGAAGCGGAAGGCCTGGCTCCCAGTCCCTCCGCCGATTGCGCAACGCTGATTCGCCGCGTTTCCCTCGATCTGATCGGTCTTCCCCCCACCCTCGAGGACATCGAACTCTTTTGCGGCGACCCCTCGCCGCCAGCCGCATACGAAGCCTTCGTCGACCGCCTCCTCGGGTCCCCCCATTTCGGCGAGCACTGGGCGGCCATGTGGCTCGATCTGGCCCGCTACGCAGACTCGAAGGGATATGAAAGAGACCCCCATCGGACCATCTGGAAGTACCGCGATTGGGTCATCCGGGCCTTCAACGAGGATCTGCCCTTCGACGAGTTCACGCTGCAACAGCTGGCCGGGGACCTCCTTCCCGACCCGACGGTGGATCAGCTGATCGCCACCGCCTTCCACCGAAACACCATGACCAACACCGAAGGCGGGACCGACGACGAGGAATTTCGAATCGTGGCCGTTCTGGATCGAGTCGACACCACGATGGAGGTCTGGCAGGGTACGACCATGGCCTGCGCTCAATGCCACGGCCATCCCTACGACCCGTTCGATCACGAGGAGTACTATCGTCTCTTTGCCTTTTTCAACAACACGAGAGACGCCGACCGCTCCGATGAGCGACCCCTGATCGCGACCTTCGATGAAGCTCGTCGCCCCCAAGGGGAGCGTCTCCTTCACCAGATCGAGGGACTTGAGCGGCGGATCGAGGAATTGCTCTGGACTCCCGAGGTGCGGGAGCGCCAACGTCTCTGGGAGGAGCGTCTGCGCCGCGCGCTGTCGATGTCGCTCGACGTCGAGTCCCTGAAGAAAGAGAACCTGCCCGCCGACGTCATGCGGGTATTGCGGTCGGGCGCCTCGGATCTGCTG
>CAYRCA010000665.1:0-2731 GCA_964422565.1 uncultured Acidobacteriota bacterium
AGATTGTGGCGCGCCTCATAGAAGGTTTTTTCCCGCCTGTTAAGCGGAATCAGGCAGGGTTCCCTGGATCTCGAACTCGAAATCACGGGTCAGAGAGTTACTCCAGAGTGTAAACTATCGTGCGAGGGTGCATGCGCCAGGAATCGACGTTCGGCAAGGTCATCGTTCGCACCAAGAGCGGGAAACTGCATCGGGGTTTCTCCAAGGCGGAATTCATAGGCGAACATGTGCGCCTCATCGACGCGAAGGGCAAACAGCACGAGTTTCGCCTCGACGAACTGAAGGCCGTTTTCTTCGTCAAGGATTTCTCGGGCGACACCCAGTATCGGGCGGTCAGCTTTTTCGGCAAGGAACCGGAAAGCCCCTGGCTTTGGGTGCAGGTCACCTTCAACGACAACGAGGTCCTGGAGGGGCGTGTGCGCAACGATCTCAGCCTCATCGACTCCCCGGGCTTCTTCCTCTGGCTGTCGGACGAAGGCGCCAACAATGACACGGCCTACGTGGTGAAGTCCGCCGTGAAGGACTTCCGCGTCATGGGTATCTGACCAGCCCGATCCCGGGAAGGCCGCGGGCTTGCCGGACCTTCCCTACACCCCGCATGCGTCGACGCCATCTCCACTTCGGTCCGCCCGGTCAGTAGAGGTGAAACGGCGAAGATGAAGCGGACGGCCGAAATCGCCTATAATCCAACCCGCTCTCTTGTGGGGGGACCGATGGTGCGCCCGCTCTGTTTGGTCGCGCCAATCGGCCCTACCTGTCTTGAAGTTCAAAGGGAGGGACAGCAGATGCAAACCACCGTGTTCGCTACGATCAAAGCCAAGGCCGGCAAAGAGGACGAGGTCCGAGAGGCGCTGCTTGCGCTGGTTCCACCAACCCATCGGGAGGAAGGATGTATCAACTACGATCTCCATCAGTCCGACTCGGATCCCGGCACATTCATGTTTTATGAGAATTGGAAGCGGCGGGAGGACTTGAACGAGCACCTCCGGAAGCCCCACATCCAAGATTTCCTGGTGCGGGTGGAGACGCTGCTGGATCGACCCGTCGATATTCAAATGTTCCGCAAGATTAGCTGACCCGGCGATCATTTCCGTAGGGGCCTCACTGTCAGGGCTGTCAGGGCATCCACTGTTGCGTTTCGGGCCCGACAACGTTTAAGGTTATAGCCGTTGAGCCCGGCCTTGTATCCGGGTTTCACCTTTACCTTGATCCAAAGCTCAGAACAGTTGGGAGGACCTTCCCGGGATTTAGGCAACACCCTGGGCTGGCCGGTTGAAAGGAGAGGCGCATGAAGACCGTCCGCGATATTCTCGTGAAGAAAGGTGGCGGCGTCTGGTTCGTTCGTCCGGAGGACACGATCTATCACGCCTTGAAGGAGATGGCCGAAAAGAACGTCGGCGCCGTCCTGGTAATCGAGAGAGACCAACTCCGGGGGATTTTTTCTGAGCGCGACTACGCGCGCAAAGTCGTTCTGAAGGGCAAGTCGTCCCGGGAGACCTCGGTCAGTGAGGCGATGACCAGAAAGGTCGCGTTTGTGACCCCCAAACAGACGATAGAGGAATGTATGGCCCTGATGACCGACCTGCGGATACGCCACCTGCCCGTGATTCAGGACGAGAGGATCATCGGTGTGATCTCGATCGGAGATGTGGTTCAGGCCAAGATCTCCGACCAGGAATTCATGATCCATCAGCTCGAAAGCTTCATTACGGGGACTCGCTAGTCTCTGTCAATCCACCGAAGGAGATCGACCGGACGCGCCATGAAATCCACACTGCTCTGATTCTCCCCCGGGCGGGCTCCGCCGGGCTCCGGGCGCACAACCTCTCGACCCTCGGTGCCGCTTGCCCCTTGGACCGAACGCTCGATACAATGCGGCTCGGAGATTGCCTGATCCGAGCGATTCACCAACGCCAACCCCCCCGGGCGCCGGGGAGGTCCGGCGTCAGGCTCTCCCGGTTTTCCCAAGCAGGATGCTCTCCGGCTTGGGCCAAGGACCTGAGGAGGACCCGCGCCTCTGCAGCCGGGGCGGACGGAGTCATCCAGGCCGAAGGAGTGGCGCGCTATGAGTGACGGAGCGCGGTTGTCCAGCCCGACGGACGAGATTATCGCGGCGGATTTTCGCTACGGAGCCCACAATTACGCTCCCCTGCCCGTCGTGCTCGATCGGGGAGAGGGAGTTTTCGTCTGGGATGTGGAGGGGCGGCGCTACTACGACATGCTGAGCGCTTACAGCGCCCTCAACCAGGGTCACTGTCATCCCCGGATTCTGGCGGCGGCGCGGGAACAGATGGATCGCCTTTGCCTTACCTCGCGGGCCTTCCACAACAGCACGATGCATCGGTTCCTCAGAAAGATCTGTTCGATCAGTGGTTTCCAGAGGGTCCTTCCGATGAACTCCGGCGCGGAAGGGGTGGAGACGGCCATCAAGGCGATGCGCAAGTGGGGGTATCGGTGTAAGGGCATTGAGAAGGACCGGGCGGAGATCATCGTCTGTGAGGAGAACTTTCACGGCAGAACAACCACCGTGGTGGGCTTCTCCACCGACCCTGACGCTCGGGACGGTTTCGGGCCTCCGACCCCCGGCTTCCACATTATTCCCTACAACGACCCGACGGCCCTCGAGGCCGCCATAACTCCCCAGACCTGCGGTTTCCTGGTCGAACCCATTCAGGGCGAGGCCGGCGTCAAAGTTCCCGATCCAGGCTACCTGAGGGAGGCGCGGGAGATC
>CAYRCA010000666.1:0-2720 GCA_964422565.1 uncultured Acidobacteriota bacterium
CGATGGCAGCCTACATCCCCCGTCTCGGTCTTGGTTCATCCCTTCTTTGCCTCCCGCATTCGCTTGCCGCCGGCCTTGCCTTGGGTCTCGGCTTTAGCTCGCCCACCACCCCGGCGGCGGCGGATACCCTGCACGTCTACTTCGGCACCGGAGGCCCGGGCGCCGAGGGCATCTACCGCTCCAGCTTCGATCCCGAATCGGGCAGACTGTCCGCCGCCGAACTCGTCGCGAAAACCGGTTCGCCGGGTTTCCTCGCGCTGCATCCCGACGGCGACAAACTCTACGCGGTGGCCAGCCATGACGGCGAGGCGGCGGCGATCGGCTACCGCATCGGCGAGGGCGGCGCTTTGAACATGATCAACGCCTCGCCGATTGGCGACGGCGGCGGCACCCACATCGCGGTGCATCCAACGGGAAGATTCCTGCTCACCGCCCAGTATGGCGGTGGTTCCACCGCGCTGTTTCCGCTCGATGCCGACGGCCGACTCGGGAAGGCCCGACTCAGCCGTCACGAAGGCGGTTCGGGTGTGGTCGAACGTCGTCAGGAAAATCCGCACCCGCACTGGTGCGGCTTCTCACCCGACGGCCGCTTCGCCTTGGTGCCCGACCTCGGCATGGACGGCATCGTCATCTACCGCGTGGACTTGGAGGGGGACACGCCCGCCATCCATCCCCATGGTTTCGCCGAATCGGTTCCCGGCGGCGGCCCGCGTCATATGCGCTTTTCCCCGGACGGCCATTTCATCTACCTCCTCAACGAGCTGTCGCTGTCGGTGACCACCTTCGCCTGGGACGCCGAAACGGGCACGGCCGCGCGGCTTGGAACCGTGCCGACCCTGAGTGAAGAGGCCAAGGCCGCCGAAGCCTTCAACTCCGCCGCCGAAATCCTGGTCCATCCGAATGGCCGCTTCGTCTATGCCTCCAACCGCGGCCACGATTCGGTGACCGTTTTCCTGAGCGACCCCGCCACCGGTTCGCTTGAAGTCATCCAGGTGCAACCTGTCCGCGGCGCTTTTCCGCGCAACATCAACCTCGATCCCGGCGCCCGTTGGCTGCTGGCGGCGGGAGCGGACTCCAACACCGTGGCGGTGCATCGAATCGATCGGGAAACCGGCGTCCTCACCTACCAGACCGGGGAAGTCATCAACGTCCCGGCGCCGATCTGCATCCTGTTCGTCCAGTGAGTCGCTCGGCCGGGGTTCCGGATATGCCGCGAAAGGAGTCGGACATGTCGAAAGCGCCCGTCGTTCTGTTCAGCTTCCTGTTGTCGATCGTTCCCCTGCGTCCCGAGGAAGGCATGTGGACTCCGGAACAACTGCCCCTTCTCGAAAAGGATCTTCGGAATCTGGGTTTGGCGGGCGATCCCGGAGACTGGGCCGATCTGACGGCTCATCCGCTCAACGCGGTGGTGAGCCTGGGAGGCTGTTCCGCGTCCTTCGTCTCCCCCCGGGGCCTGATCGCCACGAATCATCACTGCGCGTACGGCTCGATCCAGCATAACTCGACGCCGGAACGAAACCTCCTCGAGAAGGGATTCCTGGCATCCGCCGTCGGGGACGAACTACCCGCCGCCCCCGGCTCCCGCGTCTTTGTGACGGTCGAGTTCCGGGACGTGACGGACGAGGTCCTGGCGGGGCTTTCCCCGGAACTGGGCGAGCTGGAATATTACGAGGCGATCGAGGCCCGCCGAAAGGCGCTGATCGCCGCCTGCGAGGAGGAACCCGGCTTCCGGTGCGAGGTTCCCGCTTACTATGGCGGCCTGAGCTACCGCTTGGTTCGACGTCGGGAGTTGAGGGACGTGCGCCTCGTTTACGCCCCGCCGTCGGGGATCGGGGTTTTCGGAGGAGATATCGACAACTGGATGTGGCCCCGGCAAACCGGCGACTTCGCCTTCTATCGGGCCTATACCTCGCCCGACGGTCTCCCGGCGGATCACGATCCGGCCAACGTCCCGTATAGACCGGCCCACTATCTGCGGATCAACCCCGACGGGGTGAGGGAAGGCGACCTGGTGCTCATCGCCGGATATCCGGGATCGACCAGCCGACACCATCTGGCCTCCGAAGTGGAGGATACCTTTGGGTGGAACTATCCGCGGATGATTCGAGCCTATTCGGACTGGCTCGCCGTTATCGAGGAAACGACGCGGGACCGACCCGAGGCGGCGATCCGGTACGCCGGTCTGAAACAGGGGTTGAACAACGTCCTCAAGAACCGCGAGGGAATGCTGGAGGGGTTCGCCCAGAGCCCGATGGTCGACCGGAAACGGGCGCTGGAGGCGGAGTTGCGGGAGTGGATCGACTCGGACGCCGCGCGCCGCGACCGGTTCGGCGGCGCCGTGTCCAGGCTGGAGACGGAACTGGAGCGGTCCCGCCAAAGCCGGGAATCCAGACTGGCCTATAGCCTCGTGGGCCGGTCGGCGCTCTTGGGTGCGGCGAGCACCCTGTACCGCCTGGCCCACGAGAAGAAGAAGCCCGATCCGGAACGGGAGCCCGGATACCAGGAGCGGGATCTGACACGCATCGCCGAATCGATGCGGGGGATCGAGCGTACCTTCGACCCGGAGGTGGACCGGGCGGTCCTGCGCCACTTCCTGACGGATTACCACCGACTTCCCGACGGTGAGCGGATCCCGCTGGACCAGTGGTTCGGGCTGGAACCGGGCCGGGATGCCGGCGGATCGCTGGACGAGCGTCTGCGGTCGTTGTACGACGAGACGC
>CAYRCA010000667.1:0-2706 GCA_964422565.1 uncultured Acidobacteriota bacterium
CGTCTTCCTTTTTCGCCGCGACGACAGGCTGGAAGCCCTGTCTTCCCCGGAGCCATCCCCCGCCCGTCGAAGAAGGGAAGACGGGCATCATCCCTGCCTGTCGAAAGAGGGAAGACGGGCATCCCGCTGCCTGTCGAAAGAGGGAAGACGGGCATCCCCGCCTGTCGAAGAAAAACACCCATCCCGTCGGGACCGCCGAGTCCGAGCCGGAGCACGCGGTCGGCGCCAAACACCGGCGTGAACGCCCGGAGCCCACGACGACAGGCTGGAAGCCCTGTCTTCCTTCTTCGTCGCGAAGACAGGCTGGAAGGCCTGTCTTCCTTCTTCGTCGCGAAGACAGGCTGGAAGCCTGTCTTCCCGGTCCCGGCGGGGGGAGTTTCTTCCGAGGGTTCGCCGGACCTCCAACGGCCACCCGCACTCCGGCGGTCGCAGGTTCCCGTACCGCTATTCGCCCTCGGTCCCCGGGTCGTCTTGTTGACGGAGCCGTGTCCGCTGCTCGATGGCCCACAGGTACCGGTCCAGCGCGTCGCTCAACTCGGAGCCGCACACGTCGGCCGCTCCCGGGTCGTCGGCCAACCTCTCCCAAGGCGGGGCGGCCTCGTAGTCATAGTCGCCAAACACGACCACCGGCGTGCCGAAGGCGCGGGGACGAGTCCAGTCCCCGGAGAAAATCCACGGCTCGGCCCAGTCGTAGAGCCAGCGGGCGTCGGATCGCAGCAGGCGAATGCAGCCGTAGCTGGCCGGATAGCCGGGCATGTCGTATTCGTGGAAGGCGAGACCCATGGATGTGTGGATGTTGTAGTACCAGCGCATGATCCAGCTGGAGTTGATGGTGCTGACCCGACGGGGCGACCTCCAGTTCGTGTGGTAGAGATTCGGCGGCGTCGGCTGTTTCCGGGTGCCCGCGCTGATCGGACCCCAGGCGACCTGCCGGTCGTACTCATAGGCCGCGAAGGCCTGCACGCGCAACGACACCAGAACCGTCTTGGGGATCCGTTCCAGGGGCTTCACGCTCTCCGGAAACGGGCTGAACGCCGGAAGCGGCAGCATCTCATTGGGAACTTGGAGGACGACTTCTCGCCGCATGTGGTGCAGGTCCCGCCGGTTGATCCTCTCGAGAAGAGCCATGCCCTCCTCCCCCAGCTCGGCCCTCAACCGCTCCAGGTCCCGGCCTCCCGAGATCTTCTCGATGCGGTAGGTTGGCCGCTGACTGTCCGCAACGCGGTCCCCGTCCTCGGACCGGGAGGCTGCCCGGCCCGGCCCGGCGAGCCAGCCGCTCAACAGCAGACAAACAACCAGATACGGTACTCTTCGCACGGGGAATAAGATAGCAGATCGGTGGCGACGAGGAGGCGGTTTTGGAAGTCACCGAAGCCTTGGAGGAGGCCCGGCGGGACCGGAAGACGGACTTCCATCCGGCTACCAGCTGTCGCCGGCCCGCTCCGGCGAGATTCCGAGGGGGCTCGCCAAACCCCGGCGCCGGCCAAGATGGCGGTCGCCCCGCTTTCCGGGCCGGAGGGGCGTTACTCCATTTCGTCGTAGAGGGGGGTGCTCAGGTAGCGCTCGCCGCAACTGGGAGCGACGAAAACGATCAGTTTCCCGGCGTTCTCCGGCCGGCGGGCCACTTCGAGGGCGGCCCACGCCGCGGCACCCGACGAAATTCCGACCATCAGACCCTCGAGCCGCGCGAGGCGGCGGGCCAGGATGAAGGCGTCGTCGTTCGGCACGCGAATCACCTCGTCGATCAAGGCGGTGTTCAACACGTCGGGTATGAAGCCCGCTCCAATCCCCTGGATCTTATGGGGTCCGGGTTCTCCTCCCGACAACACGGGCGAAGCCTCCGGCTCGACCGCCACCGCTCGGAAACTCGGTTTTCGCGGCTTGATGACTTCCGCCACCCCGGTCAGCGTCCCTCCGGTCCCGACGCCCGACACGAGGATGTCGACCTCCCCCGCCGTGTCGTTCCAGATTTCCTCCGCCGTGGTCCGGCGATGGACCTCCGGATTGGCGGGATTCTTGAACTGCTGGGGGATCCAACTGTGGGGCAACTCGGCGGCGACCTCCTCGGCTCGGCGAATCGCACCGCGCATCCCCTCTGCGCCCGGGGTCAGAACCAGTTCAGCGCCAAAGCCCGTGAGCAACTTTCGCCGTTCCACACTCATGGTGTCGGGCATGGTCAAAATAAGGCGATAACCCTTGGCCGCCGCCACAAAAGCCAGCCCGATTCCGGTGTTGCCGCTGGTGGGCTCCACGATGACGGTCTCACCGGCCCGGATGTTCCCTTCCAGTTCGGCCGCCTCGATCATGGAAAGACCGATCCGATCCTTCACGCTGCTCGCGGGATTGAAGTACTCGAGCTTGGCGACGACCGTCGCCTGCGTGTCGTTGACGCGGTTCAGTTTCACCAGGGGCGTGTTGCCGACCAACTCCGTGACCGAATTGAAAACCCGCTTTCCCCTGACCGTTTCCCGGCCCCTTTCCATCGATATCCCGGTGTCCATCGTTCTCCGCTCCTTCGATCATTAATTAAATTGATCGGATTAATATCCTTTCAAGAATTGTAAAGGTGCCCGCCCCGCTTCGTCAAGCCGGCCGTGGGCCGTCGCCACGCGTCAACGACGGCGTTACCGACTTCGGCGCAGCAACCGGCGCCACCGACCGCCACTCGCCCGCCGCGCGAAAATGATATACCCTTGATCCGAACGG